>CAIZPZ010000098.1:0-5871 GCA_903934975.1 uncultured Actinomycetes bacterium
GAGTGCTGGCGGATTAGTTATAAATACAACTGGTGATCTGGGATTGCTCATTGGTCGCTTTGATCATAAAGATCCCACGGGAACTCGATTGCTCTGGTCACTACCTAAGGGACATATAGAAGATGGTGAAACTCCTGAAGATGCTGCAATTCGTGAAGTCGCTGAGGAGACTGGGATTACCTCTGAAATTGCAAAATCGTTAGGTGTTATCGATTTCTGGTTTATGGCTGGTGGGAAAAGAATTCACAAAACCGTACATCATTTTCTTTTTCGAGAAGTGGGTGGCACTCTACAAGCACAGATTTCCGAAGTCGATGAAGTTGGTTGGTTTCCACTTGCAGAGATTGTAGAAAAATTGGCATACCCTGATGAAAAGAAATTGATTGCTCGCAGCGGGGAATTAGCATTATGAAAAAGTTGCTCACTTTTCTAGCGACATTTTTGATTCTGGGAATCACAATTCCTTCTGCAACCGCTGTTGAAAATGAACTAGTTGTTATTACAGAAGTTTCACATAGAAACTTTGATGGTGTTTTTCGAGATGATTCATTAGCTCAAATTCTTGCACCTGCTGGGCGGCTTGGAAAACTAATCTATGTACCTATCAAAACAAATCGTACTTGGCTGATCGACCCAGCACTTGTAGATGATGTTGTTGCTATGACTAATGATTATTCAATTCAAAATAAAGCGCCAATAACAGGCAAAGATATTGCTCTTAGTTGGATCACTCAGTTGCGATATGTAACATCGCGCAATCAAGTGATAGCGCTTCCTTACGGTAATCCAGATGTAAAACTTGCAAAAAGATTAGCCCCAAGTGAACTCAAAAGGTATTATTCCTACGGCAATGAATCTCTTAGTAAAAATCTAATTCGGTTGGTTTCAACACGACCAAGTCTAAACTCCTCAAAAACAGCGTCGCGTTTGAGTAATTCGGAAAGGGTGAGTTACACACAGAATAGACAGCGGCTAACTGAGTTATCTCGGGTTGTAGCAGCTCCCGAATTAGAATCGCTTCGAGCAAGGTTAGCAATATTGTTATCACCTTCTCTCAACCGTGATAATCGCAAATATTTCTCTCTTCAAGCAACAAAAGCTGTCAATAATGAAGTCAGTAAGATAAAAATTAATGAAGGTAAATACCAACTCACATCGGCTGAAGTAAAAGTCCCCGTCACCATTACAAATAAATATTCAATACCTGTCACTGTTGATCTATGGCTTACGCCATCGAATTTCAGGGTTTACACACCCAATATCCGCGATATAACAATTCCTGCAAACTCCAAGTTGCAGTTATCAATGGATGTCAGTGTTGTGGCTCCTGGAAATACCATTGTTGAAGCACAACTAACAGATAGCAAGGGAAATGATGTTGGTGATCCTGCTCGACTTTCTTTGAATCTCACGGTTATTGACTCGCGCGTAGCGTGGTTTACAACTGGCGCTGCGATTATTCTTTTCCTTGCTGCAGTTGCGCAGAGCGTTCGAAGGATTCGGAGGTCTAAGAAATGAAATCTCATGACCTTTACCGCGCTTCGGGCATTATGGCTGTTGGCACAATTCTCTCGCGCATAACTGGTTTTATTCGCGGCTTACTTATTGTTGCTGTTTTAGGCACAGCCCTATTAGCTGATACTTACAATGTTGCAAATACGATGCCAAATATTCTTTATAATTTACTTGTTGGTGGAGCGCTCACAGCTATCTTTGTTCCTCAACTTGTCCGTTCATTCAAAGATGAGGATGGCGGGCAAGCATTTGCATCTCGCTTAGTGACAACTATTTCAATTATTTTATTGGCACTGGTTGCAATCGGAGTTTTTTTTGCTCCCTTCTTAGTTCGTTTATATGCACCTGAGTTCTTCACTACTGGTTTTGAACAAGAGCGCGATATTGCAATTGCATTTACGCGATATTGCCTTCCACAAATATTCTTTTTAGGTCTATTTACAATGCTTGGCCAAGTAGCTAACTCTCGTGGCTCATTTGGTCCCCTTATGTGGGCGCCAATCGCGAACAATATTGTCGGAATCGTAATCTTTGCCGCTGTGCTTTATTACTCACCTGTTCTCACTGTTGCAACAATTACGGATGCGCAAATACAAATATTGGGATGGGGAACGACCTTTGCAATAGTTGTTCAAGCCCTCATTCTGATCCCCGTTGTTTATAGATCGGGAATTCGAATTCGTCCTATGTGGGGATTACAAGGTCTAGGAAAATCCTTCACCTTGGCTGGCTGGACGCTTCTTTATGTATTTATCTCTCAAGTTGGATATCTAGTAACTGTCAATGTGGCAACAAGTGCTGCTGTCCGCAGTGCAAAAGATGGAATCACAACCGGTGTGGGTGTTACACCATTTAGTAATGCTTATTTGATTATGTTGTTGCCGTATTCAATTGTCACAATTTCTATTGTTACTGCAATGCTTCCACATCTATCCCGCCTTGCAATTGATAAAAAGGTAGATGAAGTGCGCGAACAATTAGTGCGCGCTATCCGAATGGTTGGCGTAGTTACAGTCCCAAGTGCTGTCGCGTTATTATTATTTGGTCCACTCATTACAGAAGTTTTATTTTTTGGTATCGGTTCGGATGATTCGCGCTATATCGGCTACGTATTATCTGCTCTTAGTTTCGGCCTTGTCGCATTCTCTATCAACTTAATTTTGATACGAGGCTTCAATGCATTTGAAGATACTCGCACTCAAGTTGGCTCAATCCTCGTTATAAATTTGATTTCTATCGCTCTCTCCTATCTATTTTTATTCACGCTTCAAAATAAATGGATAACGGTCGGATTAGGTGCCGCCTTCTCTATTAGTTATTTAGTTGGTTTATTTGTGACCCTCTCACTACTCAAGCGCCACATCGGAAAACTCGCAATTCGAGAATTTGCTCCACAACATATCCGCCTATTCATAGCATCATTTATTGCTATGGGGCCATTGTTCTTAATCTCTTATTACTTTGATTGGGTCGGTGCTGACACTTCTTCAGCAATGCGGGCTTTGGAATTACTCGCTGTCATGGTGATTAGTTTTATTGGCTTCTTCTTCACCTCCCGTTTACTCCGTATTGAAGAGATCTCACTCGGTAAAGAGTTAGTCACCTCTCTTTTGGGTCGCAACAAGAGTGTGGAATAAAAGGAGATAAATTAGGGTTATGGTGGATATATGAGCGATGTGAGAGAAGTAGTCATTGTTGGTTCTGGTCCTGCTGGATACACAGCAGCAATTTATGCTTCGCGCGCGCAATTATCTCCACTTATGTACGAGGGTTCGGTCACCGCAGGTGGTGCGCTTATGAATACAACCGAGGTTGAGAATTTTCCTGGATTTGTTGATGGCGTGATGGGTCCAGACCTTATGGATTCAATGCGCAAACAAGCAGCGCGTTTTGGAACCGAACTTATTACTGACGACATCGTTGAGATGGATCTCTCTGGTGATATCAAGATTTTAAAAGATGGTTCTGGAAATACCGTAAAAGCAAAATCTGTAATTTTGGCAATGGGTTCTGCCTATCGTGAAATCGGATTAGTCAATGAAAAGAGATTATCTGGGCGCGGAGTTTCATGGTGTGCCACATGCGATGGTTTCTTCTTCCGCAATCAAACAATTGCAGTAGTGGGTGGTGGTGATTCGGCAATAGAAGAGGCAACTTTTCTAACAAAATTCGCCGACAAAGTTGTGTTGATCCATCGTCGTGATTCACTACGTGCTTCAAAAATTATGGCTGATCGCGCCCATGCAAATCCAAAGATTGAATTTTTATGGAACACAGAAGTAATTGATGTGCTTGGAGCTGAAAAAGTAGAGGGGCTCCAACTGAGAAATACACTTGATGGATCGGTAAGTACTCGTGATTTCACTGGCCTCTTTGTTGCTATCGGACATATCCCTCGCAGCGAACTAATAACTACTCAGATTGATCTAGATTCCGAGGGTTATGTAAAAGTTGAGGGAAGATCAACGCGCACAAACCTCACGGGAGTTTTTGCCTGTGGAGATTTAGTTGATCACACCTATCGTCAGGCAATTACCGCCGCAGGATCAGGCTGTCAGGCAGCCCTTGATGCTGAAAAGTTTCTCTCGCACCACTAAAGTTCAATCCATACACACATCTAAATCCAAGGAGTAATCATGGCCGGCACAACTGCAGTAACGACAGCTAATTTTGATGAAGTTGTACTCAAGAGCACGACCCCTGTTCTCGTTGATTTCTGGGCAGAGTGGTGTGGTCCTTGCCGCGCAGTTGGACCAATCCTTGAAGAGATTTCAAATGAGCATGGCGACAAGATTAAGATCGTAAAACTCAATACTGATGAAGAATCTGCCATTGCAATCAAATATGGAATTACATCAATTCCTACAATGAATCTCTTCCACAATGGTCAGATTGTAAAATCAATCGTTGGCGCTAAACCAAAGCCAGCTCTACTCAAAGAGCTCGAAGGTTTTATTTAATCAGTTCTGGAAATAAAGGAGAGAAATTATGAAAGAGCTCTCTCCTGATGAGATACGTTCCTTTCAACAACAACGTGGTCTCAATATCACCGGCATTATCGATGATGTAACTGCGCGCGCGCTAGAAGAGGCGCGTTGGAAACTTGGAGATCGCTCTATTTATTTGCAAGAGACTCCTTTGATGCGCGGTGATGATGTTGCAACTCTTCAATCCAGACTCACTGAAATGGGTTTTGATTGCGGTCGAGTTGATGGAATTTTCGGTCTGCGTACAGAAAGCGCTGTCAAAGAATTCCAACGCTCTGCCGGCATCACACAAGATGGAAAATGTGGTCCTGCAACAATTATCGCTTTACTTAGACTCTCGCGAATTGTTTCAGGTGGTTTGCCATCTGTACTTCGTGAAAGTGCGGTGCAGAAAAATCGTGGACCAGCACTAGCAAATAAAGTTATTGTCTTAGATCCCGCCGGTGGAGACGATCAAGTAATTCTCCATGATGTTGCACTGAGAACCGAAGGTCGCTTGCTCGCTCTTGGCGCTAGCGTTTTTCTCTCTCGTGGACTAAAAACAAATCCAACTGAAACAGAGCGCATAGCATTTACAAATAAAAGTGGTGCAGACTTGATGATCTCTTTGAATACAGATACATATCCAAATGAATTAGCGCATGGTTGTTCAACATATTTCTATGGCGCAGATGCACATGGAATTCACTCTGTTGTTGGGGAACGTTTTGCAAATATCGTGCAGCGAGAAATTTGCGCTCGAACAGATTTAGTAAATTGTCATACGCATGCCAAAAGTTGGGATTTGTTGCGCCTTACAAAAGCCCCCGCTGTGCGAATTGATTTGGGTTACCTCACAAATAGTGGTGATTTATCGCGCCTTAGCCGTCCTGATTTTCGAGATGTTATTGCTGAGGCTCTAGTGATTGCGATTCAGCGACTTTATTTAGCGGCCGAAGATGATGCAAAAACAGGCACGCTTCGCTTATCCGATCTTCGTAGCGCCGGTATTCGTCGCTAAATAACTCGTCGCGCATATGCGCGACTATGTGGAATGATGTGCGCCATGAGCGAGCTAACGTCACGTTTCCAAACGGGCGACCCACAGCACCTCGAACGTCGTTTTGCAGCCCGAGCTGTAGGCATGCAGCCGAGTGAAATTCGTTCACTTTTTGCTGTTGCTTCTCGCCCTGAAATCGTTTCGCTTGCAGGTGGAATGCCAAATCTTTCGGCACTACCAATGGGAATGATGGCCGACGTTGTACATAACTTAATTTCAACAAATGGCGCAGAAGCGTTGCAATATGGAAGTGGTCAAGGCCATCCAAAGTTGCGCGAACAGATTTGCGATGTAATGGCACTCGAAGGAATTCGAGCCAATGCTGATGAC
>CAIZPZ010000099.1:0-3787 GCA_903934975.1 uncultured Actinomycetes bacterium
AGCCTCGCTGTAGTGTGTAAAAGGAATTAACGTGCGCCGGCTTTGGCAGCAGCCTTAGCCATTGATGACTTCTTATTTGCTGCTGCATTCTTGTGAAGAACACCCTTTGCAACTGCAACATCGAGAGCCTGTGATGCACTGCGTAGTTCAGTTGTAATTGCGCTTGCATCCCCTGCAGTTACTGTGTCGCGAAATTTACGGACGGCAGATTTGATTGATGAGCGAACACTCTTGTTGCGAAGGCGAGCCTTCTCATTTGTCTTGATTCGCTTGATCTGCGACTTGATATTTGCCACGTCTGTATATCTCCGAACTTTCTAGAACCTGTGTGGTTTACGCCCGTATGGGCAGAGGCGAAAGGTTACCGTAGAGAGGGCATCGGACTCAAACTGAGCCAGATTTAGCGCATAGAACGGGCAGTTGTAATCCTTTTGACCGCTTTTTCGAGGGCGTAAATGGGATCACTGGCCGCACCTTTTACTTGCGCATCAGCTAATGCAATTGCACTTACTGCATCGGCTAATCCGCGCGGACTCCAATGTGTGAGCTGTCTGCGCGCTTTATCAATTTGCCATGGCGCCATTCCTAATTGGCCTGCTAATTCAAATGATTTACTTCCACGATTAGTTCCTGAAACTTTGGCAATAGAGCGAAGTGCTGATGCAATTGCACTCGTGACCATGACTGGATCAGTTCCAGTTTCTAGCGCACTTCGAAGACTGACAAGGGCAATAGATAAATTGCCCTCAATTGCAGCATCGGCAACATCAAATCCTGTTGTTTCAACTCTTCCTTGATGGAATTTATCGACGATCGCTTCATCAATTACTCCTGCTGGTGCATCTGCCGCAATCTGACTCACTGCTGATTGCAATTCACGAAGGTCTCCGCCTAATGCGCCAACGAGTGCCGCAACTGCGTCGGGTGATGCCTTACGGCCTGCATCGAGAAATAGATTGCGAACAAACTCAACTTTTTCTGCCTCTTTTTTCAAAGGCTCGCAAGCAATAATTTCTGGCTTTACTTTCTTGATTGCATCAAGGAGTGCCTTGCCCTTGACTCCGCCTTTGTGCAGAAATACAACAGTTGTTGATGCATCAACTTCACCTAAATAACGAATCAATTCATCTTTGTTATCTTCCGGCAAATCTTGTAAGTCGCGAATAATGAGGCCGCGACGTTCTGAAAAAAGTGATGGGGAGAGCGCATCGGCAATATCGCCAACAATTGTGTCAGCGGCAAAGAGAGTAGTTATCTCAGCGTTCTCACTTTTTAGTTCAGCCATAATCTTGGCAAGGGCTCGATCGGCAAGGGCTGCTTCAGAGCCGAGAACGAGATAGAAAGAATTCATCGCAAGGCTCCCCTCTTATCTAAATAAATCTAAGCCACTCTTACTTGTTCGAATCGAAATCTTATGGCCATGCGCGCTAAGTGCAATGGCGCCATCACGATCGGTTCGCACAACTCTAGCGCCACCCTGCCTCAATGCGGCAATAGTACTGAGGGCGGGATGTCCGTAGGAATTGCCTTCACCTACAGAAATAATTGCCACTTGCGGATTCAATATTTTCATCAAAGTCTCATCCTGATATCTAGAACCATGATGACTTACCTTGTAAATATCAACGCGGTGGAGCAATGGCGCTATCTGTAATTGTGCAGGAGGTTCTAAATCGCCTGCAGCAAAGAGTGAGTAATCCCTTGTTTCTATCAGTAGCCCAATGCTGGAATTATTTATTGCAGAACCATCTCCGGGCATAGATTCGAATGCACGAACTGAAGTTTCTGGCCACAGCACTGCAATCTTTATCTTGCTCTCAATACTTGTTCGCATTCCTTGATGAACAATAGTTATTGGCGTCTTTCCCATGAGTTCGTAGACGCGTTGGCTCTCAACTTGGGGTTCACTATTTGTGCTTACCCATAGCGCTCCAACTCTTCGCCCATTCAGTGCACCTTCTAAACCTTCAACATGGTCGGCGTGAAAATGTGTGAGTATCATCAAGGAAATTTCCTTGATGCCTAGCTGTCGTAAACAACGATCTTCGGCTGAAGAATCGGGCCCTACATCAATCACCATTGCTCTATGCGAACCGAGATTGAGAACTAAGGAATCACCTTGTCCAACATCGCATTGCGCCACCTGCCAATCACCAGATGGAAAGCGGTGAATCCATGTACTCGCTAATAGCAAAATCAAGAAGAAGATAATCACTTTGCGGAAGATGGGTTGGAGAAAAATCCGCATCGATATCGCTATCGTAATAATGAGGATTATTCGAATAAATCCCTGCATACCGACACCAAGTGATACCACCGGAAAATGTGATGCCCATTCCGCCACAGTGCCAATAAATGCAGCTGGGTATCGAACAATGAAAATCAATATCGCGCTAACGACTGGAAGAATTGGCGCAAGTAGTGCTGCAATAAAGCCCAGAATCGTAATTGGGGCGACAACTGGAGCTGCTAATAGATTTGCAATGACAGATATTGGAGAGATGTAGCCAGAGAGTGCCACAAGAATTGGTGAACAAAACAGAGTTGCAGCAATCGGTGGCGCGAGTGCTTCTGCAAAAATCTTGGGAACAAATCGCGTGAAATAAGCAATAATTTTTGGAGCAAAGAGTAAAAGTCCGGCAGTTGCCATAACTGATAAGGCAAATCCTGCATCACGACTCTGCCATGGATCAGCAATTACTACTGCTCCCATTGCAAAACCTAGCGCTGGCAAAGAATCACGAGCCCGACCGCTACCTTGGGCAAGTAGTAATACTGCAGCCATTGCAGCAGCGCGCAAGACAGATGGCGACGGACGAACCAGTGCAATAAATGCAATCAATGTCAGTGCTGTCGCCCCAAGTCTCCATCTAAGTTTGCGTACTAAAAACTGCATAAGCCAGAGCACAAATCCTGAAACGATTGCAAAATTTGCTCCACTGACTGCAACTAAGTGGGTAAGTCCCGACCTCTTCATCGATTCTTTGAACTGTGCACTTTGTTTTGAAGTATCACCAAGGACCATTCCCGGAATCAGTGCGCCAGAATCACCATCGCCACTGATCTCACGCAGACCCGTTCTAATTGCGCCAAGTGTGCGAGCCAAGCGTGATGCAGGTGTGAGGATTGCAATATCGCCTTCTAAGAGCGCTAGGACTGCAACTCTCGCTTCATCGCTACGGATTACTCGTGCATGCGCACTAAAGCTTTGGCCAGGCAGTAGTGAATAAGAATGTGAATCCTGAGTGATAATTCTTACTGGAATGCGCAGATCGAACTTTCCAAGCTCCCCTTCAATATGAATCGCTCGTGCAAGAAATGTGTAGTTTTGTGGTGCAAATGTTGAACCGTATACCTTGCGCGCACTCTTTGTTGGATCAGTAACAACCTGGGCGATGAGCTCAAGACTTGTTCCATTGAATTGTCTAATTGCCGAGTTTTCAAGTGATTGTTGTCGAAGTGACATGGTTACCGAACCAACTAAGAGCGCTGCAACCACAACTATGAGTCGTGCTTTGTGACTAAAGATTGCAAAGAGTGTAAGTGTGAGTGAAATTATTACGATTCGCCACGGGGCAAGAGCGCTTTGAGCAAGTGCTCCAGCCCAAATAGCCGCGCCAATGACTAGCGCGCGATAATCAACTAAACGCTGACTTTGCTCTTGAACTCTTCGAATTTCGCACTACCAATCCCTGAAACCTTTTGCAGATCTTCGATTGTCATAAATGGCCCATTGATTCGGCGATATTCCACAATTCTTTTTGCAATAACTGGGCCAATTCCTGCA
>CAIZPZ010000100.1:0-5522 GCA_903934975.1 uncultured Actinomycetes bacterium
AGTAACACTTGCAGGGTGGGTATCTCGCCGTCGTGATCATGGCGGCGTTGCATTCATAGATTTTCGCGATGCCACAGGTTGGGTTCAAGTCGTCATTCGTGATGAAGTAATGGCTGGTTCCCTACGCGCTGAATGGTGCCTGCAAATCACGGGCGAAGTTGTTGCACGACCATCTGGAAATGAAAATGCTGTTGTTGATACTGGCGATATCGAAGTGATGGGCGATTCAATCGTTGTACTCAGTGAATCCGCGCCTCTTCCTTTCCCGATTGATAGTGGCGATGATGCCGATATCAACGAAGAAGTTCGTTTGAAGTATCGCTACTTAGATCTACGTCGCGAAAAACCTGCAGCAAACCTGCGATTGCGATCGAAAGTTACTTCAACGATTCGCTCGGTGATGGATTCAGAGCAGTTCTTAGAGATTGAAACACCATATCTCACGCGTTCCACACCTGAAGGTGCGCGCGATTTCTTGGTTCCAGTGCGTCTACAGCCTGGCAGTTGGTATGCCCTTCCTCAATCACCACAACTTTTCAAACAGCTCCTCATGGTTGCCGGAATGGAAAAGTATTATCAAATTGCGCGCTGTTTCCGAGATGAAGATTTCCGAGCAGATCGCCAACCAGAATTCACACAACTAGATATTGAAATGTCTTTCATCGATCAAGAGGACATTCTTGCTGTGGCAGAAAAGATTGTCGCCAAAATTTGGAAGGAAGTTGCTCATTATGAAATAGCGCTTCCTTTGATGCGCATGACATATGCAGATGCGATGAGTGATTACGGTTCAGATAAACCTGATCTACGTTTCGGACTCAAACTCCAAGAACTCACATCTTTCTTCTCACAAACACCATTCAGAGTTTTCCAAGCACCCTATGTTGGTGCAGTCATCATGCCTGGGGGAGCAAACTCAGCGCGACGCGAACTTGATGCATGGCAGGACTGGGCAAAGGCTCGTGGAGCAAAGGGACTTGCATATATTTTGGTTGGCGATGATGGAACTTTGGGCGGACCTGTTGCAAAGAATTTGTCAGAGCAAGAGCAGGCCACAATTGTTGCAACTGTTGGTGCAAAGCCAGGGGATGCAATCTTTTTTGCAGCGGGAGAGAGAACCGCCTCACTCAACCTTCTAGGTGCAGTTCGTTTAGAAATTGGAAAGCGTTGCGATCTTATTCCAGCAGGTAAATGGGAATTTTTGTGGGTAGTAGATGCGCCAATGTTTGAACCAACAGATAATGGTGGTTGGACTGCTGTGCACCATCCATTTACTGGACCTAAACCAGAATATGCAGCTACTTTTTCAAAGGATCCAGCCAATGCTCTTGCATATGCATATGACATTGTTTTGAATGGAACAGAACTTGGTGGCGGATCTATTCGTATACATGATCGCCAAATTCAAAAAGATGTCTTCTCTGTGATCGGTCTCAGTGACGAAGAAGCGGCAAGCAAATTTGGATTCCTTCTCGAAGCATTCAACTATGGGCCTCCACCTCATGGAGGAATAGCACTAGGTCTCGATCGTGTCTGCGCACTACTTTCAGGCTCTGATTCGATTCGCGAAGTAATAGCATTTCCAAAAACTGCGAGTGGGGGAGATCCGCTCACTGGCGCACCAACTCCCATCACTGCTGCGCAGAGAAAAGAGAGCGGCATAGATGGCGCTCCAAAGGGAAGTTAGAACGAGTTCGATTCGCATTTCGGGTAGGCTGACACAATAAGGCGCAAGAAGAGAGGTGCATGATGGGTCCAGGCGGAATTGCAACGATTATTGCATCTTGTTCGCTACTCGTAATTGCAACAGCTGTTGCCTATGCAGTTATTCGTTTAGGTCGCTTCATCGATGAGGCAAAGGTTTCGCTCAAGACGATGACTGATGAAACTGCACCGTTGATCGAAGAGGTTCACACGACAGTGACATTGGTCAATGGACCACTTCATAGCCTCAATCGCATTACTAAAAACATTGAAGATATTTCGACAAAGGTTTCTGATACAACGTCAAGTTTTATGGATAAGGGCGGACCAGCCCTCAAAGTTGCTGGTGCGCTACTTGGAGCATCACAGATGAAAAAAGGTCGTTCAAAAAAGAAGAAGAAGGCTGAGTGATACGAAGCTGTGGAATCCGCCGAGATCCGTTCGCGCTGGCTGCGCTTTTTTGAAAATGGTAACAGTCAAGGCCTAACTCATACTGTTGTTCCTTCGGCCTCCCTCATAGCCGATGATCCAAATTTGCTCTTAGTAAATGCTGGCATGGTTCCATTCAAACCCTATTTTCTAGGTGAGGTCACTCCGCCATATAAGCGTGCGACATCAGTCCAAAAATGCGTTCGTACTCTTGATATCGATGAAGTTGGAAAAACAACGCGTCACGCATCTTTCTTTCAAATGTGCGGAAACTTTTCTTTCGGTGATTATTTTAAAGAGGGTGCTATAGCACTCGCGTGGGAATTGCTCACAAATCCTGTATCTCAAGGTGGATATGGATTTCCAGAAGAAAAACTCTGGGTAACTGTTTATCTCGATGATGATGAAGCAGCCGATATATGGCATAAGAAAATTGGAGTTCCACTAGAGCGAATCCAACGTCGCGATATGGCAGATAACTTTTGGTCGATGGGTGTTCCAGGACCATGTGGCCCTTGTTCTGAAATTTATTACGATCGTGGTCCGCAATATGGGGTTGAAGGTGGACCAATCGCTGATGAAAACCGTTACATGGAGGTATGGAATTTAGTCTTCATGCAAAATGAACGTGGTGCTGGATCTGGCAAGGATAATTTTCCGATACTTGGTGAACTTCCTGCGAAAAGTATCGATACTGGCTTAGGTCTTGAAAGAATGGCAGCACTGCTACAAGGTGTTGAAAATATCTACGAGATAGATACAACCGCTCAGATTCTCAATAAGGCATCAGAACTTACTGGCGTCAAATATGGTCGAGATGAAAAATCTGATATCGCACTGCGAGTTATTGCAGACCACGCCCGTACATCAGCGATGTTGATAGGAGATGGTGTTACTCCAGGCAACGAGGGTCGTGGTTATGTATTACGCAGAATGATGCGTCGCACGATTCGCAATATGCGCCTGCTCGGTTCGCATGATCCAATTATGAGCGAACTTACACAAGCAGCTATTGGCGCGATGGGTCCTCAATACCCTGAACTAGTTTCGAGTAGTCAGCGCATTCTGACTGTGTCGATTTCTGAGGAAGAGACTTTTCTTCAAACGCTCAAAAGTGGTACACAGATTTTTGATGTTGCTAGCGCTGCGCTAAAGAAGTCGAAGAAGAGCATTTTGCCTGGCGAAGAAGTTTTTAAATTGCACGATACATATGGATTTCCATTTGATCTAACTTTGGAAATGGCTCGCGAAGAAGGTTTAGAAATCGATGCAGAAGGCTTTACCCGCTTGATGAAAGAGCAACGCGATCGCGCTAAGGCCGATGCTCGTCTGAAGAAGAGTGGGCACACAGATCTCACCATCTATAGAACTATTGCTGATAAGTCTGGCAGCACTGAATTCCTCGGATATTCGCAGCGCGAAAGTGAATCTGCTATCCGCGCGATTATTGTTGACGGTGCTCGGGTGAAGAGTGCTCAAAGTGGAGATGAAGTTGAAGTAGTACTTGACCGCACACCGTTTTATGCAGAAGGTGGCGGGCAATTAGCAGATGGCGGAATTCTCACTCTCGAATCTGGTGCCATTGTAGAAATCGATGACGTTCAAACCCCAGTCCCAGGAATATCAATTCATAGAGGCCGTGTAATAAGTGGGGGAATCGAAGAATCATCAAAATTGCTTGCCTCCATTGACATTGAACGCCGCCACGCTATTTCCCGCGCACATACTGCAACGCATATGGTGCATAAAGCATTTCGTGAAATCCTTGGAGAGACCGCGACGCAGGCTGGTTCTGAAAATGCACCAGGTCGTTTTCGTTTTGATTTTCCAGCAACAGGAGCGGTACCGAACAGTGTTTTGAATGATGTCGAATCTCGCGTGAATTCTTTACTTCTAGATAATTTAGAAGTATCTGCAGAAGTAATGTCGCAAGCGGAAGCTAAAGAATTAGGTGCCATGGCTCTCTTTGGCGAGAAATATGGAGATCGCGTTCGCGTCGTAAGTGTCGGAGATTGGGCTCGTGAACTTTGTGGAGGAACACACGTTTCACGCTCTGGCGAACTTGGAGTTGTAAAACTTTTGAGTGAATCCTCTATCGGTGCAGGAGTGCGTCGCGTAGAAGCGCTAGTAGGTGCGGATGCATATAAATTCTTAGCTAGAGAACATCTACTACTCAATTCACTCACCGAGATTATCAAAGGCGCTCGAGTTGAAGAATTACCTGAACGTATCTCTGATTTGATGGTCAAGATCAAAGAGATTGAGAAAGAACTTTCTGCATTCCGCTCTAAAGATGCCCTTGGAAAGATAAGCGAACTCGCAACACAAGTAAAGGTAATAAAAGGAGTCAGCGTTATTGCAGCCCAACTAGCTGATGGAGTATCAGGAGATGACTTACGGGCAATCGCACTTGATTTGCGTAATAGAGCAAGCAATAGTGTCGTGGCACTTCTTAGCGTCACCGATGGCAAGAGTGTTCTAGTGGTAGCAACTACTGAAGAAGCCCGCGGACAAGGTCTCAAAGCTGGTGCCCTCGTTAAATTAGGATCGACGATCTTGGGCGGTGGCGGTGGCGGCAAAGATGATTTCGCTCAAGGAGGCGGCGTCGATTCATCCAAGATTTCGCAAGCGCTACAAGCTATTACTAACGCTATTGCAGGCTAAGTGATGCTTCGAGGACGTCGCATAGCATTTGATTATGGTGATGTTCGAATAGGCGTTGCTCTATGCGATCCGGATGCAATCCTCTCATCACCGCTGACGACACTTCAGAGCAAGTCTAAAGATCTATTTACTCAGATTGTAAATATTTTAGAAGAAGCTCAGCCGATAAAGATTTTTATTGGAAAGCCAACCTTGTTGAGTGGACTATCGGGTGAGGCAGTACAGAAAGTTGAAAACTTCGCTTCTGAATTGGCGAAGCACACAGATATTGAAATTATCTTTGTTGATGAACGTTTGTCTACGGTCTCAGCGATGAAGAATTTACAGAGTGCCGGAGTAAGTGCCAAGGATTCTAGGAACTCCATCGATTCAATGGCAGCAGTTGCTATCCTGGAACAAGGTTTAGCTATCACGAAATCTCACGAGAAATGAAGCGCTTGCTTCTTGCTGGATTGCTTATTGTTTCCTTGACGCTTTCATTACATGTGATACGCACGCAAGGTAGAGGCGCCCCAGATTTTCCCGAGATGCAGATATCTTCTCAAAGTGAGGAGGTCACAATCGAGATTCCTGTCGGGTCGACAGGTTCGGAAATTGCAAAGCTGCTATTTGATTCAGGTGTCACTAAATCTTCGTTAGCTTTTTTCCGAGTTGCGGTTGCTGATTCGCGTTCAGGCAAAATCGCACCGGGTGGACATCGTCTAACACAACAGATTTCGGCGCGA
>CAIZPZ010000101.1:0-3166 GCA_903934975.1 uncultured Actinomycetes bacterium
CCCCAGTCACTTGCAACACCTTCAGCAATTGCTGCGCATACTCCAAGTAATCCAAGTATCCAGAAAATCTTTGGACGTTTGCGATTTCGCTTATGTCCTTCAGGATTGTGTTGATCCATGCTTGCTGGCAATAGAAGTGGATTGATTACAAAAGCACTGAGTACAAGCAGGACACCGATCACCGATAAGTGCGCAAGCGGTGTGATATCTAGCTGTGCGATGACGCCACCAGTGGAAACTCCAATGATGGAACCGAGTGAATACATAGCGTGCATTGTGCTGAGCATCTTTTTTCCAGATTGTTGTTCAAGTGCAACACCATGTGCTGAAAGCGAAATATCTTGAACACCTAATGTGATTCCCCATAAGAATAGGGCGATTGCAAGAGTGTAAACATTGAAGAGAAGTCCAAGTCCTGGAATCGTGATTCCAACTGCGATAGCTGAGCCAACAATGAGTGGCTTGCTTCCATATTTTGCAGAGTATCTACCCGCTGGTCCAAGAGAAAGAACAACGCCGATTGAACCAAAGATAAGAGCCGAACCTAAACCGCCATCTGTTACGCCAAGAATTCTTTTGTAATCAGGGATACGAGCAATAAAGGAACCAAGTGCGATTCCATTTGAAATGTAACCAATAAGAATTGCATTTCTAGCACGTTTGATCTCAGGTGTTAGCACGCCCCTACCCTAAAGGTTATGAAGATTTTTTGCGTGAGGGGCGAGACTTTGCTTTCTCATTGAAATAGACGAACCATCCATATAGGGCGCTAATAATGAGAAATGGAGCTTGACTTGCAAGGCCAGCAATAACATCGATACCAACACGTGCGGGGCGAAAGCCATCAAAGACAATAGTTAGCAATAAGAGTGAGAGGGCAAAGGCAATGGGAGGAGTGACGACGCTGGTATATGTCGTGCCTTTTCTACCAAAGCGAAGTCCGCCATAGAGTGATGCGCAGATAGCAATTCCAGTGACAATTCCTACGCCACTTCTAAAGAGAAGTTCAATGAGTGTAAAGAGTGCAATAAATAAGAATTGCATCACAACGATGCCGGGTGCTTTGAGGCCCGGGCCTTGAATCAAGGGCTTAGTCGAAGTTGTTGTACTCATTACTTTTCATCCTCTTCAATCTCTTCAGCATCAATGTAATCAATCTCAAGATTGGCACCTTTTATAGCGCGGACCTCGTCATCAATATTAGCAATGGGGGCAAGAGTGTTATTTCCACTGGAAACCCCGAGACCTTTCATTTTTCGCGCCGGAATAAGCACATTCGATTCAGCAGTTGCAAGAACATCGTTATATGCGCGCTCTGTACTCTTGATGCGATCTCCGAGAGTAGTTAGCTTCGTGTGAAGTATGCCAACGCGCTTGAGGAAATCAGTAGCAACACTTTGAATATCAAGGGCATTTTTTGCAAGGTCGTGGCGACCAAATGAATAAAAGACTGTGCGCAGCAGTGCCAACATTGTTGTTGGAGTTGCAATCGTTACATTCTTATCAAATGTTTTATTGAGAAATTGTGGATCTGCGCGAAGAGCTTCGGAAAGAATTGATTCAAAAGGCGCAAAGAGAACTACAAAGTCAGGGGAGTCGGATACGCCCTGATATTCCTTCTTATAGAGATCATCAACATGCTTGAGTAAATCTTTTGCATGAAGTGCCATAAGGGTTGCGCGCTTCTCTTCATCTTTCTCATCAATTGCTTCAAGGAAGCGTTGGAATGGAAATTTAGAATCGATAAAAATTCGCGAGCCACCAGGAATTGAAATAGTGATATCTGGGCGAAGTCCATCGCCACCGTTCGAGCGCGAAGATTCTTGACGCTCAAAGTGAACGCCCTCGAGCATTCCCGCCTTCTCCAAAATCATTTCAAGATGGGCTTCTCCATATTTTCCACGTGATTGTGAATTAGAGAGTGCGCCTTCTAGCTTTGTTGCAATGCTGACAAGTGATTCATTGCCCGTACGCATTGATTCAATCTGAGTTTTGATCGCTGAATCAGATGCTGCGCGCTTTACTTCGGCATCTTGTGTCTGCGTTGTCAGTGTTGCCATGCGTGCTTTGACATCATTGAGCGCTTCATCAAAGCGCACTGATTCATTTTCGCGTTTGCGAAGTTCTTCTAATTGTTTGGTAAGTGATGCAATCTCGCCTTGGGCCATTGCACTTGATGCGCCATTGCCCTGATTGCGAAGACGCGAAATAAGGATTCCAATGAGAATCCCGATAGATATACCTATTACTAGGGTTAGAAGGGTCACTCCCTGCGCTGACATAGCGCTATCGTGGCAGGAACCACTGACAATCACGCGTAGGCTCTACCCCTTGTGAGCCTCTCAATTGGAATTGTCGGATTACCGAATGTCGGAAAGTCGACCCTTTTTAATGCTCTCACGAAGAACAATGTCTTGGCCGCCAACTATCCCTTTGCAACGATTGAACCCAATGTTGGTGTGGTTGGGGTACCAGATGAGCGTTTAGCCAAACTTGCCACAATTTTTAGCTCCGAAAAGATTCTCCCAGCCGTTGTCTCATTCGTAGATATTGCTGGAATTGTAAAAGGAGCATCTGAGGGCGCTGGTCTTGGAAATAAGTTCTTAGCAAATATTCGCGAGACCGATGCAATCTGTCAGGTTATCCGAGTCTTTACCGATGACGATGTTGTCCATGTCGATGGTCGCATTGATCCAAGTAGCGATATGGAAACTATCAATACGGAATTAGCGCTCGCTGATCTACAGACTTTAGAGAAGGCCCTTCCTCGCATTGAAAAAGAGGCGCGTATTAGCAAAGATCGCCAACCAGTATTAGATGCAATGAAAGCTGCTGAGGCGCATTTGCAAAGTGGAAATCCACTGTCGACCTCAAAGATTGATTTAGCAGATTTGAGCGAACTTCATTTGCTCACTGCAAAACCATTTATTTATGTATTCAATGTCGATGCTGCCGAACTTGCCGATAAAGAATTGCGCGCAAAGTTGTCAGCACTGGTAGCACCTGCCGAGGCAATATTCCTCGATGCAAAAACAGAATCCGAACTCGTTGAACTCAGCGATGAAGATGCACTTGAATTGTTGCAATCAATTGGTTTGGAAGAACCAGGTCTTGCAACTTTGGCACATGTTGGATTCAAAACTTTAGGATTGCAGACATATCTGAC
>CAIZPZ010000102.1:0-5141 GCA_903934975.1 uncultured Actinomycetes bacterium
CTTGCCTCAATTATTAGGTTTGCATAGGTACATCATGTTTCCGGGAATCGGCACGCTCATCAATGTAATAACTATCATCGGTGGCGCATCTATTGGTGTTCTCATTGGTAATCGCATGAAAATTGCTACCCGCGATTTGCTGACAGATGTATTGGGTCTGGTGACTTTTTTAGGAGCTGCAAGTGCTTTGATTCCTCTTTGGTCGAGTCGTTATATAGATTCATTGCCATCTGGTTGGGCCCTTCTGGTCGTGCTTGGCTCATTACTCATCGGTGGTCTCATTGGTTCAGCACTCAATCTTGAAAATCGCCTCGATGGTCTTGGGGAGAAATTACGTCAACGATTCGGTGCATCTCAAGAGAGCCCCTTTGTTGAAGGTTTTGTCTCTGCTTCACTTCTCTTTGCGATCGGCCCACTTGCAATTCTTGGAAGTATTAGTGATGGTATGTCCACCGGTATTGATCAACTTTTACTAAAGAGCACGCTCGACTTTTTCGCCGCCATGGCATTCGCAACTTCCCTTGGTTGGGGAGTAGCGGTATCTGCATTGCCTGTTGGCCTTTATCAAGGGGTATGGACAGTGATCGGTTTAGCCCTCGGCAAAGTTTTAGATGGTTACCAAGTAGATGCAATGACGGTTGTTGGCGGAATTATGCTTTTGTGCATTGCATTGAGACTGCTGAAGATCAAGTCTGTGGCGGTAGGAAACCTTTTGCCAGCGCTGGCGATAGCGCCATTACTAGCACTTGCGATGCATCAATTTATCTAAATAGTTGTCGCATCGATGACGAAGCGATATTTCACATCGCTTGAAACCGTTCTCTCGTATGCCGCATCAACGTAATCTGCTTTGATAACTTCCACATCACTGACGATGTTGTGCTTACCGCAGAAATCGAGCATCTCTTGAAGTTCAGGCATTCCCCCGATCATGGAACCTGCCATAGAGCGTCGTCCATTGAGAAGTACTCCAGGCTGCACTGCGTAAGGCTCTCCTGGCAATCCGATCACAACAAGAGTTCCGTCGAGCTTGAGTAGTTCGAGGTACTCGTTGATATCGAGTCTCGCGCTCACTGTATTGAGAATCAAATCAAACTTTTTGTGATGCGCTTTCAAGTTAGAAATATCTTTTGTGGATACAAAGTGATCAGCGCCCATTGCTAGTGCATCTGCTTCTTTGCTCGGGGAGTGTGAGAAGACTGTTACTTCAGCACCCATAGCGTGAGCAAATTTCACACCCATGTGACCAAGTCCTCCAAGTCCCATGACTCCGACCTTCATTCCTGGACCGGCATTCCAATTTTTCAATGGTGAGTAGAGAGTTATTCCTGCACATAGAAGAGGTGCGACTCCACTTTGATCTAGGTGCGACGGAACGTGAACTGCATAGTCAGCATCGATAACGAATTTATTTGAGTAGCCACCCATGGCAATTGTTTTTCCATCTCGCTCCAGGCCGTTATATGTTCCTGTCATGCCTTCGAGGCAGTAATTTTGAAGACCCTGTTTGCAATTTTCACACACGCGACAAGAGTCAACAAAAACACCGACTCCTACAGTCTCTCCGACGGTGAAATTTTTCACGGACGAACCGAGAGCGGTAACCGTTCCAACAATCTCGTGACCGGGAACCATAGGAAATATTGCAGGACCCCATTCCTCGCGTGCCTGATGAATATCTGAATGACATATTCCTGCATATGAAATGTCGAGAGAGATATCGTTTGGACGCAGTTCACGGCGTTCGAATTCGAACTGTGTAAATTCTGCAGATGCTTTCAAGACAGCTAGGGCGCGAGTTTTCATGATCTCTCCGTTATTAGAGTGTGAATGGTAGTGGCTCAGTAGATGTGTGCGCAGCGCGAGAACCGCGCGCCGTAACGCGTCTCATATGGTGGCGACGACATAGAACTTCATAAGCAATTTCAGATCCCGTAGCAACATCGCCAACTACGACTTGCTCTCCTTCAACAACCATTACGCCACCAGATGTTCGGGCATTATGTGTTGCGCGGGCACCACACCAACACAGTGCCTCGACTTGCAAAGTATTGACTCGGTCGGCTAATTCGACAAGGCGAGCCGATCCTGGAAAAAGTGATGTGCGAAAGTCTGTAAGGATTCCAAAAGCGAAGACATCGATACTCAATCCATCAACAATCTTTGCTAGTTGATCGATCTGAGCACTTTCGTAGAATTGTGCTTCGTCGCAAATGATGTAATCGATGCGTTGACCAATTGATAGTTGATCGACCACAAAGCGATGTAAATCTAAGGTTGGATCAACTTCGATAGCTGGACTTTGTAAGCCAAGACGGGAGGAAATAACCCCAGAGCCCGCTCTATCTTTGGATGTAAAAATTAGTCCCGTGCGGCCGCGGCTCTGATGATTATGAGCAGTCTGCAGCGCGAGAGTGGATTTTCCACTGTCCATCGTGCCGCAGTAATAGATGAGTTCAGCCACGGGCGTATCTTGCCACGAAATTTAGAGAATGCCTCTAGCGGCAAGTTCTCTGCGAAGTGTGGGCACTAATGACATCGCCATATCTACAGAGATATGCGAGCCGTCTCGATAGGCGACGATTCCATCGACTATCGCAGGGCAGTAGGTTGTACATAGCCATGGTGTGGGATCAATGACATCAAAGCCCCTAATTATTCTTACAGGTGTTTTCTTTGTGGAGTCGCAGATAGAACTCTTACGTGATGCCAGACACGACGGAATATCACGAGCTGGTTGTGGTGTATCAGCGATGTAGATAATTTCTTTTGTTTTTCCTTGCAGATCACCAAGCAGTCGTCGCTGACCATCGCTCCACCACCTAGCTTTACTTGGATAGCTTCGTGGTACTTCAAAGTGAGCGAAACTACTTGTTATAACTGCAGCTGGCTCTATTTGCCCAATTCTCTTGATCGAATTCTCTCGCCATTCATTGCAATCTGCCATCTTGAATGCGCCTTGATCTCTGCGCTGCGAATCAACAGCTGGACACGCAGATTTCGTCAAAGAGATCAGCCTGAAATTGTTTTCCTTCGCTAATTCTTTGAGGGCAGGAAACCATTGAGCTGCATGCGAATCTCCATATAAGACGACCGTTTTCTTACTTGCCTTATCCCCGTAGGTGCAGTCGCCCGACTTGTTTTCCCCGTAATTGACATGACAACCATCGTCATACACACCCGGTCGTTTCATGACATCGGCTAAAGAAAATTTCGTTGTCGTGACACCTTTAATCGTAATTTCATCTGAGGATGTCAGCGTAATTCCTAGAGAAAGTGCCGCCGAAATCAGCGTGAGGGAAAGAGCACCTCGATATATTTTTCTCGGCGATAACTCTTTGTGGCGCAGTGGTTGTTCGACATAACGATGAGTGAGGTGTGCGAGAAGAATTGTTGCCGCGATGCATGCACATCGTTCAATAATATTAAGTGGACGTCCTGCAACTGCGCTAGGAATTACTAAGGCGGGCCAGTGCCATAGGTAGAGGGGATACGAGATTGCGCCGAGCCACTGCGAAATGTGGTTATTGCTCAAGTCATTGAATATTGGAGGCCAAGATTTTACTGACGCAATCAAGAAAAGAGTTGCTAAGACCGGAAGTAATGCTTTCCATCCCGGAAAGGCCGTATTTTCATCATAACGAATTGATGAAATCAGAATTCCAAGAAATGCAAGCCATGGGATTAGTCGAGATTTGAAAAGCGTTGTTGGAACAAAAAGCAACAGAGCGCCCAATCCCAATTCCCAAGCTCGTGTTGGCAGACCGTAAAAAGCCCAAATAGGGGAAGTGTGTGTCTGATAGATAGAGAAGAGCAGAGAGGCACCTGTAACGAGACTAATACCGGCGATGATGTAAATTCGCTTACCCAATTTTGCTAAAGCAAGAATGAATATTGGCCAAACAAGATAGAACTGTTCTTCAACGGCGAGCGACCAATAATGGATTACAGGTGAGGGTGTCGCATTGAGATTCTGGTAATCGTTTTGCCAAAAAGCGAAGAGGTAGTTAGAAACATAAAGAGATGCCGCAATGAGATCTTTTCCTAAATTATTTCGAATAATTGAGGGGAGAAGAATCCACGAGATAAGCGCTGTGCAAATGAGTACAAAGGCTGATGTAGGAAGTAATCGTTTGATACGACGTTGGTAAAAGGCAGGCAGGTCAAGAGTCCCATCGCGATCAATCTCACGAAGGATGAGTCCTGTTATCAGGAAGCCCGAAATAACATAGAAGATATCTACGCCTATAAAGCCACCAGGCATCAGGCGTGCATGAAATAGCGTTACGAGTATTGCGGCAAGTGCGCGAAGTCCTTGAATCTGCGGAATACGCATTTTAGGAGAGCATCAATGAATGGATAGGTATCGATGGATATAGGGAAGAAATGCGTTTACGACCTTCGAGGAAAGGAATTTCTATAACAGTTGCTATGCCACTAACGACTCCGCCACAAGCAGAAATAAGTTCAACGGCTGCGCACATCGTTCCACCTGTTGCAAGTACATCATCAATCAAGAGCACTTCTTGGCCTGGCCTGATTGCATCACTATGAATTTCAATTGTTGCCTCACCATATTCCAGTGCATAACTCTGTGCGTGGGTTGTAAATGGGAGTTTTCCGCTTTTGCGAATCGGGATGAAACCACGATGTAGGTTGGCCGCGATTGTTGATCCGAAGATGAAACCTCGTGCCTCAATTCCAGCGATACAGGCGTGGGGGCTCGCGTGAGCCGAAAGCGCTTCGGTAATTGCATGTAGCGCATCCCCGTTTGCAAGCAGGGGAGTTATATCTTTGAAAATTACACCTGGTTTTGGATAATCAGGGATGGTGCGAATTAGCTCGAGCGCCTTCTCAACATTCACGAAGCCACCGCCGTAACTTTCTCAAGAAGTCTTGTGTCCGAACGGGGACTTGAACCCCGAATCCCTTGCGAGAACTAGCACCTCAAGCTAGCGCGTCTGCCAATTCCGCCACCCGGACGAGTGCGGGCTAACGATAGCAACGAGAGCGCGTTAGGTGCAAAAGATGGCGTGAACGAGAGAGAATAAGCAGATGATGAGCCAACAAGAGCGCGAAGAACTGGAATTAGAAACTGTTCGTATTTGTCAAGATTTGATTCGAATTCCTAGCGTCAATTA
>CAIZPZ010000103.1:0-5968 GCA_903934975.1 uncultured Actinomycetes bacterium
AGAATTTCTCTCAGAGAAGTTCTCCAAGTAATACGAATATCCAAGACACTCTTTAGCGGGAGTGGTGAAATGGCAGACACGCAGGTCTTAGGAACCTGTGTCTTCGGACGTGAGGGTTCAAGTCCCTTCTCCCGCACCAGATAAAAAAATAAGGAATTCAAATTGTTATGGCGAAACAAAATAAGAATAAAACCACCACAATGCATCTAGGTCCAACTGATTATGACAAAGTCGATGGGGCATGGAAAGAAATTGGTTTAGCCGCGCCCGCTAGACGCGCATTAGTTGATGCCAAACTATTACAGGTTAGCGACTTACGAAAAGTTTCCTTAGATAAATTAAAAGCACTCCACGGTATGGGACCAAATGCGATTCGTATTCTTGTCTCAGAGATGAAAAAGAGAGATATTTCTTTTCGAACTGGAAAATAACTGGGTGCGAATTTTTAGTTCGTTACCGCATAAGCGACACAGGCCAGTCCAGCAAAAGAGAGAAGATATTGGACTTCTTTTTTCATCAATATTGGCTTCAAGGGTGCAATGACAGTAGCGAGAAGTATCAAGGCTCCAGGAATAAAGATTGTTGCACTTCGTCCAACGATTCCAGGCTCTCCCCATTGGTAGCGCAAGTTGATGAGCCCTATCGCGAATAATAAATATCCACCCATGCGGTAATTGTTCATGCCTTGACTCTACAAAAAAAATAAGGGGTGCCGGTTTCCCGACACCCCTTATTTACTTAGTAATTAGTGGTCGTCCTTCATGCCTTCTGCCATTGACTTCATGCGTGCGATCTTCAAAATTGTTAGACCGAATACGCACTTTGCCAATACGTCAGCAATTGTGTAACCAACTTGTACTCCTACGAACTGCTCTGCTGATGCCATACCTTCGCCCATACCAAGGATGTATGAAACTGGGTATACGCCCCATGTGGCGATCAAGAGAAGACGCAAGCGACCAACTGTTGCTGCAACGCCTTCTGGTTGACGATCAAGTGACTTGCCAAGTTCTACGAACAAGACATACAGGATGTAGAGGAAAGGAAGTGTTGAAAGAACACCGTAAATTACCTGTGTGTTCTGATCATTTGAAATTTCACCTGGGTAACCAAGTGCGATCATTGCAGCTGATGCTGGAACGAGACGCATGATGAGTGAGCGTGAAACTTCCTTAGCGAGTGCTAGCACTGCAATAACTTCTACAAGTAGAAGTGGGACAGTGAGAAGCCAGTCAACATAGCGGTAAGCCTCATTGAATGAGCCTTGTGCGCCACTGATGTTTACTGTCATATCGGCTGATGATTCTTTGAATGAATCAAAGATACGTAGGTAGTGGTAGCCAGCAATGAATGTAACCATTGATGACATCACTAGAGCAGTGCGATACTTTGCAAGAACACGTTGCTGTGAAACTAGTGTGAAAATTGTGCAGGCAAGCATAGAAACTAGTCCAAACGAGAATACGTTATAGACGAGGTTCCATTGGTCGCTGTCGAGTTTCAACATAATGGGCCTTTCCGAAAGTTTTAGATAACATTTCAAGGATCGGGCGATCTTTGAAAATCAGACTCAATGGCGTCCTCGAGGAACGCCGTTGGATTCCAATACTTCATATTTTGGGGTATCTGCGAGCATTTTTCACTCCTATACGGAAGAAATTTGAACGATTTTTTCTGCCTTCTACGCTCAGAAGGGGGTAATCCCGTCGCTAAATCACCTATATGCACCCCCTTTGCAAGAACCAATAACTCGTGAGAAGTATCGGCTCAGGGTTGCTATTTTCTACCCCTCGCTACACGGCGTACCGACAGAGGGAGTCAGAAATGTCAGAACAAGAATGGTCATTTGAAACCCTGCAGATTCATGCTGGGCAAGTACCTGATCCAACAACTGGAGCGCGCGCATTGCCGTTGTATCAAACGACTGCATACCAATTCCGCGATACACAACATGCTGCGAATCTCTTCGGTCTTGCTGAAATGGGAAATATTTACACACGTATTATGAATCCAACTCAAGATGCTGTTGAACAGCGTCTTGCAGCACTTGAAGGTGGCGTCGCCGCTCTTCTTGTGGCATCAGGTTCTGCTGCAACAACGTATTCAATTCTCAATATTGCGCAAGCTGGCGACCATATTGTTTCTAGCCCAAGTCTCTATGGTGGAACGTATAACTTGTTCCATTACACATTGCCTAAGTTTGGTATCGAAGTTACTTTTGTCGAAGATCCAAGTGATCCTGCATCATGGCGCAAAGCAGTTCGTCCAAATACAAAAGCATTCTTCGGCGAAACAATTGCAAATCCAAAAAATGAAATCTTAGATATTCAAACAATTGCAGATATTGCCCACGAAGTTGGTGTTCCACTCATCGTAGATAACACTGTTGCTACGCCATATCTCATCAAGCCAATTGAATATGGTGCAGATGTGGTTATTCACTCAGCGACTAAATTCCTATCTGGCCACGGAAATACAGTTGTTGGAGCAATCATTGATTCTGGAAAATTTGACTATGCCCAGTATCCAGAGAAGTTCAAGGGATTCAATGAACCAGACCCTAGCTACCACGGCCTAGTTTTTGCGCAAGCACTTGGAGTTGGTTCTGCATTTGGAGCAAACCTTGCATATATCTTCAAGATTCGCCTGCAACTTCTGCGCGATATTGGAGCAGCAGTGTCACCATTTAATGCATGGTTGCTCGCACAAGGATTAGAAACTCTAAGCCTTCGAATGGAACGCCATGTTGAGAATGCGCAAGCAGTTGCCACTTGGCTCGAGAAGCACCCAAGTGTTGAGAAAGTGAATTACGCAGCGCTTGCATCATCACCATATAACGCATTGTCGAAGAAATATTCTCCAAAAGGCCCTGGCTCTGTACTTTCATTTGAACTCAAAGGTGGAGCAGAAGCAGGAAAGAAGTTTGTTGAATCTCTCAAACTCTTTAGCCATGTTGCCAACATTGGTGATGTTCGCTCTCTCGTTATTCATCCCGCAACTACTACGCACTCACAACTCAGTGCTCAAGAACAATTAGATGCAGGGGTGACACCTGGTCTCGTTCGCTTGAGCCTTGGTCTTGAAAACATTGCCGATATCAAGGCAGATCTAGAAGTTGGTTTCGCAGCCGCAAAAGGATAATTGCCGTACAGTCGGGGGTAGCCCATTGATCGGAGCCACCATGACGCAACAAGTAGCTCCACCAAAGTTGCGTGGTTGGTTTCATCTAGGTGCTACCCCCGCTGTCATTATTGCTTCGTTAGTTCTTTTTATACTGAGCAAAAATTCTTTCAAATTTGCAGTTGCTCTCTATTCAATTACTGCAATTCTTTTGTTCAGCGTTTCTGCTATTTATCACCGAGTGCCGTGGTCCCCAGAGAAGAAAAAGATTTGGCGCCGCTTTGATCACGCCAATATAAATCTACTCATTGCCGGCTCTTACACACCCTTTGCGGTGACTTTGCTTCATGGTCGCGACCGCACGATTTTGCTCTCTGTTATTTGGGTAGGCGCACTCATTGGTGTTGCTGTTCGCGTCTTTTGGGTAGGTGCTCCGCGTTGGCTCTATGTTGCAAATTATTTACTTCTTGGATGGTTTGCCGTGGCTTACTTGCCGCAGATGTATAAGGAAGGCGGTCTTTGGATACTTCTTCCAATTATTTTTGGTGGACTTCTCTATTCAATAGGTGCAATTTTCTATGCTCTCAAGCGCCCGGGTCGAAATGCAAAATATTTTGGCTTCCACGAGCTCTTTCATATATTTGTCCTCGCTGCGTGGATCTCCCAATATGTAGCAATTTCAATCGCCATTTATACGAAGTAACCCACCACAATCCCCTCATCGTGGGCTTATATCTGGGCTAAAAGCACTTTTGAAGAGGGCCATCTGTACTCTAATCTAGGGTTCTCATTTGGAACTTCATGGGAGTTCCATATTTATAGTGCGAGGGTGACATGGGCGAGAAGAACTCATTTCTAAGTTGGGTTGGTTTCAAAGGCGAAGAGCCGGCTGAACCCAACTCAGTTGATCGCATTCGCGAACTTGAAAGTCAATTAGCAGACCTTCGCTCACGTCGAGATATTACGACGCTGAGTAAAGAAGAATTTGAAATTCTGGCGACAGAGACAGCGATGTCAATGATTAAGTCAGCACAACTACGTGAAGCCAAAGCTCAAGCTGCAGCTGATCGCGTTGTTAAAGAAACTACACGCACTGCAAAAGATACCCTTGAGAGCGTAGAACTCAAGGCGCGCTCAATTCTTTCAGGTGCGGAATCGCGTGGACGTAAATATATTCAAGTCGCTGAATCAGAAGCAGCAGAGATGATTTCTCGCTCAGAATCAGAGGCTGAATCGATACTTGAAGCAAAAAAGCGTGAAGCGACAGCGCTAGCGACTGCGGCGCGACGTGAAGGCGAAAGAATTATCAGTTCAGCAACTGGTGAAATCGCAAATTATCGCTTGTGGCTGGGAAGTGTTATTGGAGAAGCTGAGCGCTTATACAAGATTCAAACACAATCACTCGATGCTGCCGAGAATGCTATTCACCAATCGCGTACACGTTTGGAATCTGCTTTTGTTCGACTTGCAGAGTTGCAACAAAGCGTTCTCAATAACCTCAATGATGACAACACACTTATTCAAAGTGGGCCAATCTCTGTCAAGAGTGAGCGCACCAAGGCAGCAATATCGCCACCTGCAAAGAAGGCCGCACCTGCAAAGAAGAAAGCTACAAAGAAAACCACAACTAAGCGTAAGTAATAACTATGGCCTCCCCCCGCGGCATCCGTTACATACCTGCAATCGATGGTTTGCGTGCAGTTGCTGTTATCGCGGTACTTCTCTATCACTTAGGGATTTCTTGGATACCTGGTGGCTTTCTTGGTGTTGATCTCTTCTTTGTAATTTCAGGTTATGTAATAACACGTTTGCTCTTAGATTCAATTCAGCGCAGTGGTGGTTTAGATTTACGCGCCTTTTACATTGCGCGCATTAGGCGCCTTCTTCCACCGCTCTTGTTTATGATTGTTACAACAGCGCTCTTTGTTAGCGTGTGGGCCCCAGATACCATCAAAAGGTTTCTCACAGATGCGCCATTTTCAATATTTGGAGCTATGAATTGGTGGCTCGTTTTTCGTCATACTGATTATTTTGAAACCATTGGAAGGCCTCCTCTACTTCAGCACACCTGGTCATTAGGTGTTGAAGCGCAGTTCTATTTGTTATGGCCTTTGATTTTGCTTCTAGTCCTGCGTTTTTTGGGCAAGAACAAAATTCCAGGTACCGCGCTCCTCATTGCTAGCTTCTCGGGTCTATCTCTTTTATTGCTCTCTCTTCGCATTGACTCCTCTGACGCAGCACAAGTAAGCCATGTCTACTTCGGTACAGATACGCATAGCATCGGGCTATTCCTTGGTGCTGCACTTGCAGTCAAATGGGTGCCTCAAAATTTGAGTGAACAGGTCAATAAAAAGGCGCAAGATTTTATTGATGGAATTGGAATATTTGGTTTTCTTGGAATCCTTGCAACTTTTCTCTTTATCAATGAAAGCGATCCAACTCTTTACAAACTTGCTTTCCCACTAGCAGGAATTTTCGGATGCGCAATCATTACTTCCGTAGTGCATCCCGCCTCAAGATTTGCTCCGATTCTTAGCAGCAGATTTATGGTGTGGATCGGCGAACGTTCATATGCCATTTACTTGTGGCACTGGATAATTTTTCAAATCACTCGTCCCGCCTTTGATCTGGAAGGCTCGCCATGGGCGCTATTCGCTCTTCGAATACTTTTAGTTTTGGCGCTATCGGATATTTCATTGCGCTTAGTAGAACTTCCTATTCGCACTGGCGCACTTGAGTATTGGTTCAAAGGAATGAAATATCGCACTAAAGAAGTTCGCAGGCGTCAAAAAGTTCTCCTATCACTTGGTGCGATCTCACTGATTGCAGTTACGACTTTTGCTAGCGC
>CAIZPZ010000104.1:0-2261 GCA_903934975.1 uncultured Actinomycetes bacterium
CCATCAAGGGCTGCACCTCTCCACGCCTCTGCGGCGAGTGAGAGTAAGCCAAGATCTTCACCAGAAATATCATCAAGATTGAGTGCATAGCTTTCGGGTCTGATTCGATATCCCGCTTCGTCATCGAAGAGTGGATCGAAGCTTCCAACTTCAATTTCAATACCTAAGTTGCGTAGATCATCTTTATCTCGCTCGAACATTCTCTCCTTTGTTTCAGGAGTGCCCTCATATCCATCGACTGTTCTAAAAATTTCACTCTTGGTAATGAATCTCTTTGTTGCCAATAAAGCTATGGTGAGATTTACTAAACGCTCACTCTTCCGTGACACCGTAAGAGCCTTTCGCTGGTCGACGTCGTCGTGCAAGTACTTCAACACCTGGTGCCATGCGACGAGATTGAATGAGAAATCCTGTATGACCAATCATTCGTTGTTGCGGACGAACAGCCAAACCCTCGTGATGCCATCCGCGAACAATCGTCTCGCTACTCTCTGGTTCAGTGAAACGACCATCATCTTTGAGTGCTTCAGCCGTTACTGAAAGCTGGGTTGTTGTTGCAACATAGGCAAGAAAAACTCCACCTGGTCGCAATGCTCGAGCGGCAAGATCAACACATTCCCACGGAGCTAACATGTCGAGCACAACTCGGTCGTATTCAGATTCAAAATTTTGATCTTGCAAATCTCCGACACTGAGTGACCAGTTAGATGGTTTCTCTCCAAAATAATTGGAAACATTCGAATGGGCATTTTCAGCAAAATCTGCGCGTCTCTCAATTGAATTTACTTTTCCAGTTGGGCCAACTGCTCGAAGGAGTGAAATAGTGAGGGCACCGCTACCAACTCCGGCTTCAAGTACTCGAGCACCCGGATAAATATCAGCAAGACCAACAATCATCGCCGCATCTTTTGGATAAACAATTGTCGCTCCGCGAGGCATAGTCAGGACATAATCTGCGAGCAATGGTTTGAAAGCGGTAAATTTCAAACCTGCAGTAGTGCTAACAACGCTGCCCTCAGGCAAACCAATGAGTTCATCGTGAACGATCCAACCCTTATGAGTGTGCCATTCTTTTCCTTCAGTGATTGTGAAGCTGTAGAGCTTGCCTTTTGGGTCGGTAAGTTGAATACGATCACCAGCAGCGAAATACCCGAGGTTAGACACATGAGCATTCTAGGCGTTTGAGGGTATCTTCGCCTCTATGGAACTACCTCTTCGACTATCCCCCAGTCGCATCACGGATTTCAATAATTGCCCTCAGCATTACAAATATCGCGTCGTAGATAAATTGCCTGAACCACCGAGCATTGATGCCGAACGCGGAACTCTTGTCCACACTGTTTTGCATGACTTATTTGAATCTCCAGCGTCAGAGCGAACAGCAGATAAGGCTATTGAATTGCTACCTTCGCGTTGGATCGAACAACTCGAAGGAAAACCGGAATTAGCGGCGATGATTACAAACGAAAAAGAGTGGCTAGATAGAGCCGGCGCTCTCTTGCGAGTGTATTTTGATTTGGAAGATCCATCTACATTTGAGGCGACGCACCGAGAATTGCATTTAGAAAATGATCTCAGTGAAAAGTTATATCTTCACGGCTATGTTGATCGCTTAGATGTTGCCCCAACTGGTGAAGTTCGAATTATTGATTACAAGACTGGAAAATCGCCGAAACCAGGATGGGAAGAGAAAGCACTCTTTCAATTACGTGTCTATGCGCTCCTGTATTGGAAAAACCACGGTGTGCTCACGCGGTTATTGCAGTTGATCTATTTAGGAGATAGAAAAGTTGTGCGAAGCCAACCCACTATCGCCGATCTTGAATCAACGGAGAAGATGCTGATGCAGATCGCTCGAGATTTAGAGGCCTCATATGAAAAAGATTACTGGCCAACAAAGACCAGCCGTCTTTGCGATTGGTGCTTTTTCAAATCAATATGCCCTGCGCATACCAATTAGCGCGCGTTAAATTCCTGGTAATAATCGCTGAGGATCCGCATATCAAGCTCCTCAAGACTCTTTATAACTCTTACTCTCTGTGATTGTTCAACAGTTACTAAGTGTGGAACTGCGATGAGGGATGCACCTGATGCTGTGGCTGCAGCGACACCAGTCAAAGAATCTTCAAAGATGAGGCAATCACTAATGTCTACACCAAAGAAATCAGCGGCTTTGAGATAACCCTCTGGGTGTGGTTTCGTATTCTTCACATCATCGGAGGAAATTGTTGTCGCAAAATCATGGTCAACTCCACTAAGAA
>CAIZPZ010000105.1:0-2078 GCA_903934975.1 uncultured Actinomycetes bacterium
CGCAACATCTGCCCACGAGATGCGTTCTTTATTGCGCACCCGAAGTCTTGCAGGAATCAATTGGCGCTATAACGAGAGTGCATCAATAAATAAAGCCCGACAGCGCTTAGATGATGAATTAGCAACTGTTGCAACTCTTGGTTACGAGTCATATTTTCTTACCGTTGCCGATATTGCAGATATGGCGCGAGAGCGCGGCATCAGAGTTGCAGCTCGTGGAAGTGGTGCGGGTTCACTCATCTGTCACCTCTTAGGAATTTCAGGAGTTGATCCTTTGCGCCATGGACTTTTGATGGAGCGTTTCTGCTCACCGCTGCGCGCGGCACTACCTGATATTGATATCGATGTTGAATCTGATCGACGGCTAGAAACTTATGATTTAGTTTTCAAGCGCTATGGCGCAAGTTCTAGGTGCGCCACGGTAGCAATGGTCGATACATATCGTGCGCGCCATGCGATTCGGGATACAGGGGCAGCCCTTGGCCTTTCTGCAATGGAGATAGATCTGATTGCAAAATCAATGCCTCATGTGCGCGCTAAGAATATTTCACAGGCTCTAGAGAATTTACCTGAACTTCGAAAACTCAATCTTTCTGCCCCTCTTACAGCGATGACTATTGCACTTGCTGAAAAACTCGATGGTCTTCCCAGGCATTTAGCAATGCACCCATGTGCGATCGTTTTATCCGATGCCGGTCTCTACGACCGAGTATCGGTGCAGCGCAATGCCAGCGGTTATCCAATGGTGGAATTTGATAAAGATGATGTTGAAGCAATAGGACTACTCAAACTCGATATTTTGGGAGTTCGAATGCAATCAACAATTGCTTATGCACTCAAAGAGATAGAGCGGGTAGAAGAAAAATCTGTTGATATAGATTTAGTGCCACTCGATGACAAAGCTACATTTGAGTTGATTCAATCAACGCGCACTCTTGGAATTTTTCAAATTGAAAGCCCGGGACAGCGCGAACTCGTAGGAAAACTAGCACCAGCAACATTTACAGATTTGATTATCGATATCTCACTCTTTAGACCAGGGCCAGTCAAGAGCGACATGATTACTCCATTTCTCAAAGCCAGACATGGTTGGGAGAGTGCGCGCATTATTCATCCCGATCTCTATGAGATTCTCAATGAGACTGAAGGCGTTGTTGTCTTTCACGAACAGGTGATTGCAATCATTTCTGCGATGACAGGTATCTCCTTTGCTGCAGCCGATGAAAAACGGCGAGGAATGGGCGATCCATCTGAGCAACAAGAGATCTGTGATTGGTTCTTTCCTGCCGCAACAGAGCGCGGATATGAGTTGGCAATCGTTACTGAAATCTGGGATGTACTGCGAGCCTTCGCATCCTTTGGTTTCTGTAAAGCTCATGCTGCAGCCTTTGCGCTGCCTACATATCAATCTGCTTGGCTCAAAACGCATCATCCTGCAGCATTTATTGCAGGTGTACTCACCCATGACCCAGGCATGTATCCCAAACGTTTGATACTCGATGAAGCCCGCCAAATGGGAATCACCCTCGCACCCCTTGATGTAAATCTTTCAGATTCTGTCTACAGAGTTGAAAACAGTAAAAATGGTTATGCAATACGTATCGCGCTCTCTACTGTAAGTGGAATTAGCGCAACAGAGATTGAATCAATTATCCAATCGCGTCCCTACACAGATATCACTGATTTTGCACGTCGCTCCGGTTCATCTATTTCAATAACTGAGGCGCTCATTCTTACGGGAGCTTTCGATCGGCTACATGCCAGCGATGAAATACATAGGCGCGATCTTTTATTACATATCAAAGATCTTGTTCGCTCTCCAGCACTTGCAGTCTCTGGTGCGCAAATGAATTTAGGCTTTGAGCCTCCACCACTTATTTCAAGTGGGTTGCCTGCCATGAGTGCAGCAGAAGGTGTACGCCATGAAGTAGAACGCTTAGGAATGGATATTACTCACCACCTTCTTGAGTTTTATGCACCCTTTCTCAATGCAATTGGTGCAGTACGTTCTTCTCAACTTCTAGAAGCGCGTTCACAAAGCGAAGTATTTGTTGCAGGGGTAAAAGTTGCGATGCAGA
>CAIZPZ010000106.1:0-1613 GCA_903934975.1 uncultured Actinomycetes bacterium
GTATCTGACCGAGAGCTCGCCGTAAACAACTACGACCTTTGACGCGCCTTGAGCGCTAAATAGAGCATTGATTTTGAGGCAGAATTGACTATTGTTTCTATATGAAAAAGATTGCTCTTGCTGGAGTTTTGATTCTGCTACTAACTGGATGTTCAAATTCAAGGTCAGCAGAAGATTTGGAGGCTTTAGTAAATCTAGCTAAGACTACTGGCGCGATACAAGAGCTCAGCTATAACTCTGCATACGGTGCGAAATCCATCTGGTGCAAGAATTTAGCTGATCAATACATTTCCTCAGTAATGGGATTTGATGGCTCAAATGGCGATGATGATATGGGAACCGTATCTGTAGCCTATTTCCGTGCATGCATGGGTTTTTAAATACAATCCTTTTTAGAGTCTTGCTTTAAGATACTGAACGCTCTCTGCAATGAACTGCTAATTGTTGGCCTCGATGCATTTTGCACTCCTTTCAGGAACTTTGTAGTTAAATTTTGCAGAACAGTATGACGAATGGATCGTTAATCCATTAGTAGTACTTAACTTCAGCAAAGCCAGCGCAACTCGAGATGCAGATCCAGAAATATTCCGAACCTCTCCTAGAGCTTTCGGGCTATATGCAACAAAATCGCCGGGTCGGAGGTTCGATTCCCTCGCAACCCACTTATGAGCGTGAGTGGCTCTGAAGAATTACTCACTTTTAGTCGATGACTTGGTGATAGTTAGTTAGTCGGTAGAGCGCAGCGAACTTATACCGGGTATCAGTAACCTACTTCTTCTGATAACCAGCAGAATTCTGAGGCTAGAGAGCATTCACCTTTGGGGTGAGTTTGCCAATGAGTCTGATGATGGGTGAGTCAAATAGATTTCCGCTCGGAACAATTAGGCCAATCCACAAACGATTCAATATGCTGGAACGATGTCGGCGCGTCGATACCATAATTCAAATGAAGAGTTCATAATTCTATTAATACCCAATGAAAGGAAGAATCTATGTCAAGTCCATTTTCGGTAATAGCAATCATCCTTGGAGGGCTAAGTTTCCTACTTTTTCCAATACTTTTTGGGCCTGCAGCAATAATTCTTGCTGTAATTGCCAAGAAAAAGGGAGAAAGCTTGGCCAATGTTGCGCTAACAGTTGGAATTGTAGGAGCAGTTTCTGGAATGATAATTGGCGCAATTGTTGGTGCAAGTCTGCTTAGCTAAATCCCAAATTGTGAGTGTTCGAACTAGCGATCTTGGACAAACCTAGCAGCACGCCCACAGGGGTAGGAGAAGAGTCATGAAGATCAAAAAGACAATTCAGGTAGTAATTTTTGCGATGCTCTTTAGTTTGCTAAGTACTTATCAGGCATCTGCAATTTCTGAAGGTGGGCGTTGTGATTTAAGTAAGTATGGTAATAATGGCGTGATGAGCAATGGCAAAATTCACGGTGGAATATCTGGTACAAATACAAATTACGCTGGGCCTCTTTATTATTGCGATGGCGCTACTTGGGTTTACTGGAAAACTGTTCAACCAAAATCGAAAAGTCAAGGTAACAGTTCACTAGTAGATGTGTCGCCCGGGCAACTTTGTTCATCTCTTGGAAAGAAAGTAAGTTCCAAGAATTA
>CAIZPZ010000107.1:0-3576 GCA_903934975.1 uncultured Actinomycetes bacterium
AAAGCAGGTGTATTCCTTGCTTGTAAATGCATTCATCTCGCCACCAACAGATTCGATGGCTGAAGAAATCTCTAGAGCGTTGCGACGTGTTGTTCCTTTGAACAATAAATGTTCTAGAAAATGAGAAGCCCCAGCAGTTGCCGGGGTTTCATCACGTGAACCAACATTGACCCAGATACCAATGGCGGCACTGCGTACCGAAGAAACTTCTTCAGTAACGATACGCAGACCGCTAGGTAAAACTGTGCGACGAACGCTCAATTATTTATTCTCCTGCTGCAGGAACGGAGCCATCTTCAAGAACTGGAACCAATGAAAGCTTGCCCTTAGGGTCAATCTCACCGATCTCAACTTGAATCTTGTCGCCGACCTTCATTACTTCTTCCAAGTTCTCAATGCGCTTTCCACCATGCATCTTGCGAATTTGCGAGACGTGGAGCAAGCCATCTTTACCTGGCATCAATGAAATGAATGCACCAAATGCTGCAAGCTTGACGACGGTACCGAGGTAGCGTTCGCCAACTTCTGGCATTTGTGGATTAGCAATTGCATTGATCTGTGCGCGTGCAGCCTCAGCCGATGGGCCATCAGTTGCACCAATGTAGATAGTTCCATCATCTTCGATAGAAATTTCAGCGCCTGTCTCATCTTGAATCTGATTAATAATCTTTCCCTTAGGTCCGATTACTGCACCGATCTGATCAACTGGAATCTTTACAGAGATGATGCGAGGAGCAAATGGGCTCATCTCATCAGGTGTATCGATTGCTTCATTCATCACATCAAGAATTGCAAGACGTGCCTCTTTTGCTTGGTGAAGCGCTCCAGCAAGTACTGATGCTGGAATTCCATCAAGCTTTGTATCGAGTTGAAGCGCTGTAACAAAGTCTTTTGTTCCAGCTACCTTGAAGTCCATATCACCGAATGCATCTTCTGCTCCGAGAATATCTGTGAGAGCAACATATTCAATCTTGCCATCAACAGTATCTGAGATAAGTCCCATTGCGATACCTGCAACTGGTGCACGTAGTGGCACACCTGCATTGAGCATTGCCAATGTTGATGCACATACTGAACCCATTGAAGTTGATCCATTTGAACCAAGTGCTTCAGAGACCTGACGAATTGCGTAAGGGAACTCTTCGCGTGATGGAAGTACAGGAATCAATGCGCGCTCTGCAAGTGCACCGTGGCCGATTTCGCGACGCTTAGGTGTACCAACACGACCTGTTTCACCAGTTGAATATGGTGGGAAGTTGTAGTTGTGCATATAACGCTAGTGATTTTCTGGATTAAGAGTATCTAGTTGCTGTTCCATCTTGAGCATATTCAGAGTTGTGATTCCAAGAATCTGAGTCTCTCCACGTTCAAAGATTGCAGAACCGTGAACGCGAGGAATAACTTCTACCTCGGCAGATAGCGGACGAATGTCGCGCAATCCACGTCCATCGATACGAATCTTGTCGCGCAATACACGCTGACGAACTAGCTTCTTAGTAAGTGAACGGAATGCCGCTGGCACTTCCTTCTCACGTCCTTCGAACAATGCAGATACTGATTCCTTTACAGAAGCGCTGATTGCATCAATCTTTGTTTCGCGCTCTTGCTTACCTGAAATAGTAAGTGCCTTTGCAAGATCATCCTTGCCAGCTTTTTCCACTGCTGCGAATACATCATCTTGGTAATCCAAGAAGACTGGGAATTCTGCAGTTGGTTTAGCGGCAACCTTTGCAAGCTTTGACTGTGCTTCGCAAAGAATCTTGATAAATGGCTTTGCTGCATCAAGGCCTTGTGCAACAACTTCCTCTGTAGGAGTTGGTTGTCCACCCTTGATGAGCTCGATTGTCTTTGCAGTTGCTTCTGCTTCAACCATCATGATTGCAACATCGTCAGCTGTTACGCGACCTGCAACAACCATATCGAAAACAGCGTTTTCAACTTGTGAATGGTTTGGGAATGCAACCCATTGTCCGTCAATCAATGCAACGCGAACGCCGCCGATTGGACCAGAAAATGGCAATCCTGCTAATTGTGTTGACATAGATGCGGCATTGATAGCAATGACGTCATACATATGATCTGGGTCGAGTGCCATAACAGTGACGACAATCTGTACTTCGTTACGAAGTCCCTTTACAAATGATGGACGCAATGGACGGTCGATCAAACGACATGTCAAAATTGCATCTTCTGATGGACGACCTTCGCGACGGAAGAATGATCCTGGAATACGACCAACTGCATACATCTTCTCTTCAACATCTACTGTCAAAGGAAAGAAATCGAATTGATCTTTTGGAGTCTTTGATGCAGTTGTTGCTGAGAAGATCATTGTTTGATCATCTAAATAAACTGCTGCTGCTCCTGCTGCTTGACGTGCAAGACGTCCTGTTTCAAAACGAATCTCTCGTTTTCCAAACTTTCCGTTATCGATAACGGCTACTGCGGTCTGAACCTCTTGACCCTCCATGGGTCGCTCCTTTTCTCAGCTACCCGCGCCGAGAGGACATATGAATCTTCGATCGAAGTTCACGGAACTTTTCTGCTAAAGAAATCTCCGGAAACCACTACCGAGGACCATTGCCGTCGGCGGGTAGGTGTGTCTAATTAACGGCGAATGCCGAGTTTTTCAATAATCGCTCTGTAGCGATTAATATCTGTCTTTGCGAGGTACTGAAGAATTCGGCGACGTTGACCAACTAATAGCAATAGACCACGACGGTTGTGGTGATCATGTGGGTTTGTCTTCAAGTGCTCGGTAATATCTTCAATACGCTTTGAAAGCAAAGCAACCTGAGCTTCAGGGCTTCCTGTGTCGGTAGCTGAAGAACCGTACTTTGCAATAATTTCTTTCTTTACTTCTGGTGTTAGTGCCATTTCTTATTCTCCTTAGTTACCGCCACGATGGTCTCCGGTTTGATACACGGAAACTCGCTTTCTCGTTGGACTGGGCAAGGTTACCAGCGCACCTATGAATAGGAGAAATCGAGGCTAGAGCTCCGTTAATTCACGCGCACGAGAGCAATCTTTTGCCATCTGTTCTAACAAGGGATCAAGTCCATCAAATTTGAGAGTATCTCGAAGTCTCCAACCAAATTCAATTGTTGCCTTTTTGTCATATAAATCTAAACCAACTTGATCGAGTGCATACGCTTCTACTTGTCTCGCGCGAATTCCTTCAAATGTTGGATTTGTTCCAATAGATATTGCTGCCGGCCATCGATCAATACCAACTGTTAGCCACCCTGCATAAACGCCATCGGCGGGAATTGTTTGGCCTTCTAATTCACCTAAGTTTGCAGTGGGATATCCGATTTCGCGACCACGTTTTTCTCCATGTACTACAACACCATCGAGTCGATGTGGGCGAGAGAGAAGTTCGCGAGCAACTTCTACTTTGCCTTCAACAAGATATGTGCGAATCCGAGTAGAAGAAATCTTATGATCGCCTTCATCAACAAGATCTAACGCTATTACTTCAAAACCAAGTTCTTTGCCGGATTGTGTCAGCGTTTCAATATTTCCGGCAGCTTTGTAGCCATAGGTGAAATCTTTTCCTACGACTACCTTCCTTGC
>CAIZPZ010000108.1:0-4522 GCA_903934975.1 uncultured Actinomycetes bacterium
CGGCTAAATAACTCTTTACTGCATCCACGATTTCTCGCCTGCCGCCATAACCGATGGCAACATTTACTTCCACGCCATCATTTCGAATCGGCTTGAGTTCTTGAAGTTTTGTAGATAACCATTCGGGAAGTAAATCAAGTGCGCCAACAGCCTTGATATTCCAGCGCCCAGTTGCTGCCAACTCATCTACTGTCTGGCCGATGATTTCAAGGAGTGCGTTGAGTTCTTCTGGAGAGCGCTTGAAATTATCGGTAGAGAGCAGCCATAAGGTAACTACGCGGACTTCGGCTTCATCACACCATCCAAGAAATTCAATAATCTTATTAGCACCAGCTTTGTGACCGCGAGCGCTGTTCCGAATCCCGATATCAGTTGGGTCATCTTCATTGCGGTTGGCTTTAGCCCATCGCCTATTGCCATCGAGGATTACACCAACGTGATGCGGTGTCTTTGTGAAATCAAGATCACGAACTATGCGCCATTCATAAAATGGATAGAAGAGTGATTTTATGAATTTACGAATATGTACGAACAACGCGGCGCTCCGCAACAATAGATGCAATTGGCAATGTTCCAGCCAGAATTAGACCAAGCATCCTCATCAACGACCACTTGGCTTTGGCGGCAAATTGGATAGCCGTGAGCACATAAACAGGGTAGAGATACCCGTGAGCCATTGGAATCCACATGACATTGGAGAGTAAATCTGGGTTATCAAGGAGGTATTTCACTGGCAGGTAAACAAACCAAAGAAGTAGGGACATAACACCGGCAATCAGTGCCATTACGCGAAAGCGCAGAATTTCGTTCTTCATGTTCTTACTCTACGTTGATATAGCGGAAGGTAAAGCACCACCGCTGCCATGAGCCACCAAATCACCACATACGAAAGATGTTGCCAATATAAACCTGGGATACGCGCATTGACGGTGGGGGTAAATGGAATCCGCTGCCTATCTATTTGAGATGAATTAGCCATTTCACTTAGCGCATTGATAAATCCATCGTAGAGATTCAAATCAGTTGTAGAAACTAAAACCGAACTATCCAATCGAGAGATAACCCCTGGGGCATTGATTGCGCGATCATTGTATTGCGCCGGGGTCAAAATCCCGCTGACGCTAATTTTGGTCGACATTGCAATCTCTGGGTTTTTCAAACGATCAGACCAGAGTCCGCGCAAAACCAAAATGGCATCTGTTGGATTTATCTGAAGTAGCGCGCCTTCCCAATCTGAAATTTTCCCATTGGTATCTCTTTGATTAGGTACTTTGTAATTAGCAACATAATTTCCTGTAGCAATTACATGTGTGTTTATCCCTTTTTCTCCTAAGGATTCCAGTGGCTTTGCAACAGTTGTCAGTCCAACTGGTGCTACCAACTCTGGCTTACTTACAACAAGTGAACTTTTGAGATCGCGGGCTCTATCTAATTGCCATAAACCAAGGCTTATAAATATTGTTACGAGTGTAAGTAGTGCAACTATCTGGGCTAATAATTTGAAGAAACGATTAGTCGTTAGATTCATTCTCGCGCTCAGTCATACGGTTATAGCGCTTATAGAAACTGCGAAGCAGGAAGACAACTGAGATGCACAATATGGATACGGTGAGTGATCCAGCTGAGCCCATATCTACATCTTTTTGCATGACATAATCATGCCATGCAATCCGAGGCGCCATTTTCATACAACGATCGATACGGGGTGCGCCCGCCTAGCAAATGGCAGATTCCGGCAATTCTTTGCGCCCTCTTTGGTATTTCATGGTTAGTGTGGGCCGGACTACATCATTCCAATCCGCCTTACCGAACTACATTGATTTCCTTTTCAGTTACAAATGAAAAAGAAATATCGATTAGATATTCACTAGAACGTCGCTCGATGAATACTTCATTTACATGCACTTTGGTTGCTCGAGATATCGATAAAAATGTGATTGGCCAAATTGATGAAGTAATTCCTGGTGGGAATTCAAAAATTGAGCGAATCACGGCTATTCCTACGCGTGGTCCAGCGGTCAATGCAGATGTAGTCCGATGTCGCGAAAGTGACTAATCAGGTACCTTTATCTCTTATGAGTTCACAGACATGGCTTACCCAAGAAGCTGCCGATCGTTTACGCAGCGAGCTCGATCATCTAAAAAATGAGGCGAGGGTTGATGTCGTGCGCAAAATTGAGGCTGCACGCGCCGAAGGTGATCTAAAAGAAAATGGCGGCTATCACGCAGCGCGCGAAGAGCAAGGCAAGATCGAAGCACGAATCAAGCAACTTATTCATATGCTCGATAACGCGCACATAGGTACTCCGCCAGCGAGTGCCGACGGTTTAGTTGGTGCTGGAATGATTGTTACAGCAGATATTGCTGGAGATGAATCTAAGTTTTTACTTGGTTCACGAGAAATTTCTAGTGGTGACCTCGATGTTTACAGCGAAAAATCTCCACTGGGTGCCGCCGTATTGGGCGCAAAAGTTGGCGACACTGTCTCATTCAAAGCGCCAAGTGGAAAAGAAATTACTGTGGTTATCAAGTCAGTGGAGAATTACTAGTTCTACTTGCTTGAGTTTTTATACTTTCGAACGCTCAATGGTACAAATATTGCCATGATGAGAACCATATAGATCAATGACATCGCAAGTGGGTTCTCGCTGGGAAATGATCCAGCTGTTGCCCCAAATTGGTTCTCAACGCCAAAGAGTTCGCGGCAGGCAGCAACCATTGTTGATACTGGGTTCCATTCGGCGAAATATTGCAATGCACGTGGCATACCGGTTGTTGGTGCGAATGCATTCGATAAAAATGTGAGCGGGAATGTGATCATAAAACTCATGTTTTGAACAACGCGTGCATCTCGAGCAGAGAGACCAGCAAAAATGCCTGTCCAAGAAAGTGCGTAACCAAAGAGAAGTAAGAATAAAAATGCGAGTAAAACTTTTGGCAGACCAGAAGTTGGACGCCAGCCCACTACATACCCAGCAATACCCATCACTGCCAAAACCACAATGTTGAGCAATGAATCACCAAGTGTTCGACCGACAACGAGTGCAGAGCGAGAAATAGGTAGTGATCTGAATCGATCAATCAAACCCTTGCCCATATCTTCGGCAAGACCAGATGCTGTTGCAGCTAATGTAAATGCAACTGTTTGCACAAAGATGCCTGGCATCAAGAGTTGTACATAACCACCTGGCTGGTCTGTAGATATTGAGCCACCGAAAACATATCTAAAGAGAAGTACGAACATCACGGGCTGAATAGTTGAAAAAATAAGTACTTCTGGAACACGAGCTAATTGAAGTAATTGGCGTTTAGTAATAACTAGCGCATCAGAGATTGCATTTTTCATTACTTTCTACCTTTCTTCTTGCCAGCTTCGGGCACGGCAACAACTTCTTCGGCAACGTGGCCAGTCAGTGACATGAAAACATCATCGAGTGAAGGACGCTTCAGGCCCACATCTAATGGGTGAATACCAGCACTATCTAGTGCTCTGAGGACTTCAATGAGGGCAGTTGCACCGGTGGAGACTGGAGCGCTGATTTGGCGAAGCGCTTCATCTAGTGAGACTTTATCTCCACTTACCTTTGCAACAATTTCCATCGTTGTTTTGATGTGTGCACTTTCTACCACTACCTCTAAGCGCTCTCCACCCACTTGCTTCTTGAGAACATCTGATGTTCCTCGAGCAATAACTTTTCCGTGATCGATTACGGCAATCTCGTCAGCAAGTTGATCAGCCTCTTCAAGATATTGCGTTGTGAGCAAAAGAGTTACACCATCTTTTACTAACTCTTCAATTACTCCCCACATCTCTTGGCGACCGCGTGGATCCAGACCGGTAGTTGGTTCATCAAGGAAGAGAACTTTTGGACGAACAATGAGAGATGCTGCTAAATCTAGACGGCGGCGCATTCCACCTGAATATGTCTTGATTGGACGACGTGCGCTATCGGTGAGTGAGAATCTTTCAAGTAATTCATTTGCACGGTTGATTGATGCTTGTTTTCCTAAGTGATACAAGCGACCAAACATCACTAAGTTATCCCAGCCTGTCAGAGTTTCATCAACAGCTGCATATTGGCCAGATAAACCAATAATTTCGCGAACTTTCTCTGGGTGCTTGATTACATCTATTCCACCTACCGTTGCATTTCCAGAATCTGGTGAAAGAAGTGTTGCGAGAATTCTGACTGTTGTTGTTTTACCAGCTCCATTTGGGCCTAATACGCTTAGAACAGTGCCCTCTTCAACATCGAGAGATAAATCATCTAGGGCTCTCACCTCGCCATTGCGATAGGTCTTGATGAGATGTTCGGCGATAACTGATTTCACGGAGTAAACTTACCTCCATTGCATAATCTTTGCGAAATACCTCGCAATCCCATATTTGAAAGGCCACCATGTCGAATTCTGCCCCCGTTAAGGAACATAGCCACAGAGAGATCATGATCATCTTGAGCGGGTTGATGACAGGAATGCTCTTGGCAGCCCTGGACCAAACAATTGTTTCTACAGCGCTGCA
>CAIZPZ010000109.1:0-2176 GCA_903934975.1 uncultured Actinomycetes bacterium
ACTTGCTCCCAGAGATGTAGTTGCCATTGCAATTATGCGTTCTATGGTTGCTAATAAAACACATCACGTCTGGCTCGATGTTCGCCACCTTGCAGGCTTTAGTGAGAGATTTCCAACTATCTACGCGTCATGTATTGCACATGGGATTGACCCACTTACACAATTAATCCCAGTTGCACCTGCATCGCACTACGCATCCGGTGGAGTAAGAGTAGATCTCAATGGCCGTACTAGCGTTGCTGGCTTGTATGCGTGCGGTGAAACAGCATGTTCTGGTGTACATGGAGCAAATCGTTTGGCCTCTAATTCACTTCTTGAAGGACTTGTATTTAGTGCACGAATTGCTGCCGACATTGCAGCCACAATTCCTTCACAAGGAATTGCAATTTCCGATAATTCTGAGTCAATACTTATTGACCCAAGTGCCCGCAAAGAACTTCAATGGAGTATGAGTAAAGGTGCGGGCGTGTTGCGTTCTTCCGATTCCCTCGTTTCAACAAGTGATGATTTAGCGCGTATCCAAGTGCGCAAGAGTGTTGAACCATGCGTTGAAGCATGGGAGACGACAAATCTTTATCAATTGGCACAAGCAATCGTAAAAGCTTCACTCATTCGCCAAGAGACTCGCGGTTCCCATTGGCGTGAAGATTTTCCTGAAACAAGTAATGCCTGGCTCAAACGAATTGTGCAAAGACTTAGTCCAACTGGAATATGGACAACTGATTATCAGGAAGTGGGCCGGCCATGATTGATCGCGAACTAATCAAGCGCGCCATCGCTGAAGATTTAGCCGGTGGTGAAGATATAACTTCTGTAGCAACAGTTGCCGGCAGTTCAAAAATTGTTGCCGATTTTGTTGCTCGCAAGAACGGTGTCATTGCAGGTATTGAAATGGCACAAGGTGTTTTAGAAGAAGTCGGACTCAGCGATATTGCAGTATTTGTTCGCGATGGAGAAAGTGTGAGCGCAGGTAAAGTATTACTGACTGTGCGCGGAGATACTCGAGCCATATTGCTAGCAGAGCGCACAGCACTCAATTTCTTGGGGCATCTCAGCGGTATTGCAACACTGACTCGTACATGGGTTGATGCAATAGATGGAACTTCATGCAAGGTTCGTGACACAAGAAAGACCACACCTGGAATGCGATTATTGGAAAAGGCTGCAGTTGTGGCTGGCGGTGGAACAAATCATCGATTGAGTTTGAGCGATGCTTCGCTGATAAAAGATAATCATATTGCAGCAGCGGGAAGTGTTACTGCTGCATTTATGAAAGTACGAGAGAAATATCCTCACTCAGAGATTGAAATCGAAGTAGATACTCTGGATCAGCTACAAGAAGTATTGCCACTCAAGCCCGACCTTGTTCTGCTCGACAATATGAGCGTTGAAGTGTGCAAGCAGGCGGTAGCGATTTCTCATGGAGCAACAAAGTTAGAAGCATCAGGTGGATTGAGTATTGAAAATGCAAAAGCGTATGCAATGACTGGAGTGGATTACTTAGCAGTTGGAGCACTTACTCATTCAGCCCCAAATTTTGATATCGGTTTAGATTTTAGAGAGGTGTAAGAAAATGTTACTTACTATCGACGTTGGAAATACCAATACAGTTTTGGGAATCTTTGATGATTCCGTACTACTTCACTCATGGCGAGTGAAGACTGACCCACGTTCAACTGCTGATGAATTGTGGTTGCAATACAGAGCACTCGTCGAAGGTTATGAAATTACTGGTCTTGCTATTTGTTCAACAGTTCCGGCAACTCTTCGAGAACTACGCCACATGATTGATAGCTATTTTTCAGATATCCGAGTAACGATTGTTGAGCCCGGTATCAAAACAGGCGTTCCGCTCTTGGTTGATAATCCAAAAGAGATTGGGGCTGATCGCATCGTCAATACTCTTGCTGCCCATACTTTGTATGGTGGACCAGCCATTGTTGTTGATTTTGGAACTTCAACAAATCTCGATGTTATATCTCCTAAAGGCGAATTTCTTGGTGGAGCACTAGCACCCGGAATTGAGATATCTGTCGACGCTCTTGCAGCTCGCGCCGCACAACTTCGAAAAGTTGAATTAGTAAAGCCAAAAAATGTAATTGGCAAAAACACAGTTGAAGCCCTGCAATCAGGAACTATTTTTGGTTTTGCCGGTCAAGTAGATGGACTCGTTGAT
>CAIZPZ010000110.1:0-1687 GCA_903934975.1 uncultured Actinomycetes bacterium
AACTACCAATGTCTTTACCAAAGTATCGCGGAGTGTGCGCTGTCCTTTAGTGAAGTACCAAACTATTTCCATTACATACCAAGCGATGACGCCGATTGTGCCAAGAACCCCAAATGTGAATAAATTAAGAACACTTGCTGCAATACCAATTGCCAGTAGGAGTAATAATTCACGAACTGCCATGTGCCCCCAAGTAGCTGGGCGTTGCGAATTATCGGCTGCATAAACTCGAAGCTTGAGTATCTTCTTTGCCGGCGTTTGACCTTGACCCCAAACGACAAGGCTCCAAATAAACCATCCAATACCCAAAGTTAAGAACGCTAATGCGCAATCAAGGGCATATGAACCTAATCGGTGCTGAAAAGAAGCCAATCTCAAATTTGAATTACTTGCGTCCCAAGTAGGAACGGTTCCGCTCCATGAATCATTAGATCCAGTTGTAGACATTGTGGCCCTCCGCCTCTAGATTAGTTTTAAGAATAAGGGGTTAACCCTAACTTCTCAAGGACCTAAGCCTACTAAAGGAGTTTTTCATGATTGATTTCAAGAATGCCAGCTTTGTAAAACTCCGCGAAGTAACAAATGCCGAAGGGCAAGAAATGGTCGGAGCACTTCTTATTGATGGCGAAGATATTTTCGCGTCATTTAAAGGCATGCGAGATATGACGGTCTTTACTAATAAGAGAATTATTGCAGTAAACGTTCAAGGCATAACTGGCAAGAAAGTAGATTTTACCTCGCTTCCATATAGCAAGGTACAAGCATTCTCGCTTGAATCTGCCGGCACCTTTGACCTTGATGCAGAACTTGAGCTTTGGTTTAGCGGCTTAGGCAAAGTGCGTTTCGAATTCAACTCAAAATTCGATGTTAAAGCTTTCAGCAAATTCCTTGGTGGCTATCTACTCTAATTGCGATAGGAAGGTATTCAAAAGTGGTTACGAAAAAGATTTGCGATAAATGTAAAAGTGAAGTTAAGCAATTTGACAGCCAATGTTCTAACTGTGGCGGCACAAGTTTTTCATTTCTAAATGATGACTCCTATGAATCCAAATCTACGGAGATCTACATAAACGATACGCCTGTGGACTTCAGTAGAAAGACTTATGGCGAAGATTCCTCATTTAAGGCCAATAATCGATCTAACAACTCTTCTTCGAGTGAAACGACTCTGGCTGATTTAGTGCGAGCTCAGGATAGAACTACACATGCAGTGCGCGCTTTTGTAAGATTCTTATTTATTCAGTTGAGCGCCGCCACGATTGCAATCTTATTCTGGAATATCAGCCTACAACTTTCTAACAATTATGAATGCACACGATATGGAAATTGTGGTTCAAGCGAATTTTTCTTGGTTGCTGCTGGCATTACTTGGCTAGCGGGACTAATTTGGAGCAGCATTGCAGGCTGGGACGAACTGCATAAATCAGATTTGTAAAATTCTTTACAAAAAAGAAAAAGGAGATCAACATGCAGGTTGTCGGGGCCTTACTTGTTATTTGGGGAATAGCTGATTTTGCGTTGAGCTGGAATAACGTCGATCTCTATTACGAGATTGGAATTAATGTTCCAGCCGATATTTACCCATTTACAGCATGGATAGCAATATTTATCGGAGGTGTGATTTACAGACTGGGCAGCAAGAAGTAGTTCTAGCTACCAATCGTCGTGCTTAGGATCTGCATTAAAG
>CAIZPZ010000111.1:0-2371 GCA_903934975.1 uncultured Actinomycetes bacterium
GAGAGTAAAGCCCACGATGTATTTAGAAAAGAGATTGCTTGGCGTGAGTTTTATGCTGACATTCTTTTTCATAATCCACATACAGAGACTGAATATTACGCACCAAAGTTTGCGCAGATGCGTTATGACGAACCAGGTGAAAAATTTACTGCATGGTGTGAGGGCAAGACCGGTTACCCATTTGTAGATGCAGCAATGCGACAGTTACTTCATGAAGGGTGGATGCATAATCGAACCCGTATGGTCGTTGCATCATTTCTAGTAAAAGACCTGCACCTGGAATGGCAACTTGGTGCTGACTTCTTTATGGAACACCTTGTTGATTTTGATGTTGCATCGAATTCTCATGGCTGGCAATGGACGGCAGGATGTGGCACAGATGCATCACCGTATTACCGAATCTTCAATCCAATTGAGCAAGGTAAGCGCTTTGATCCCAATGGTGATTACATCCGCAAATATGTCCCAGAGCTTGCACACCTAAATTCTGAAGAAATACATGAACCTTGGCTCGCCTCAACAGCATATGAAAAAGGTTATGTAAAAAGAATTGTTGATCATGCTACAGAGCGTCTTGAATCTCTGGCTCGCCTTGAAGAGATAAAAACAACCTAGCCAGCAAAGACACCAATACCTTCACGCTTTGCTTGGTACATAGCTAGATCGGCTCGGCGCAATAGATCTTGTGATCCATCATTTGTAATGTGTCCAATACTTACTCCCAGATTTATACTTTCTCCTTGAACAAGAAATGGATAACTCAGTGTTGCATGCAGTGCTAGTGCCACCTCCATCGTGTGTTCGTAATTTCCAGTGACAATTACTCCAAATTCATCGCCTCCAAGACGTGCTAAGAGTGCATCATTAGGGAGCGCTCTACTGAAGCGCCCTGCTACTTGCTGCAGAACAATGTCACCAATTTCATGGCCATGACTATCATTTATCGGCTTGAAACCATCGAGATCGAGCAGAAGTAATGCACCATCTTTATCAGTAAAAATTGCAAGTTCCCCAATCAATTTACGACGATTTGGTAATCCAGTAAGTTCATCGGTTCGAGCGAGAATTCTCTCTTCACCAATAGCACGTGCTTCTTTCAAGGCAATTGTCATTCGCAAAAATGCGAGAAGGAGAGTTGCAATCGTTGGAAAGAGAATAAAGCTTGGGAAGTAACCCGGGTTGAGGGCAACTATTGCCAAGAGAGTAGCGCTGAGAAAGACTGAAATTGTCAGCATGATTGGATTCACGCTCTTCTGTGAATCAGTTACATCTCCTTTATGCCACATCGATTCACCGATAAGTGCCATTGCAATCAACCAACCATTATCTACAAATGATCCGAAACGATATGTTCCATTAACGCTTTGCCATAGAAAGTAAAAATCGGAGAGAGTAAATACGAAAATCCCTAGTGCCAGGAAGGCGCTTCTTCTTCCTCGCAGTTGCGTAAGAAATGATGTCCCAACGACAGTAATGAGCACTAAGTCGGCTATTGGAAAACATATTGAAAAGAAGGTTGAGACTAAATCACCATTGAAGCGAGGAAGTACTGGCTTTATCAAAAATGCGGTGACGAGTGAACTCAAACCTAATCCGATAATGGAGGCATCCATTATTTCAAGAGATGATAACTTCTTCTTTGGCGAAGAGATCCTTGGTAATCCAATGAGGGCAAATGGGTAAAAAACAAGGTAGAAAGTATTTGCAATTATTTGCGAATAAGAAGAGAGATCATAAAAGGAGGAGATACTCGATATCAGAGAACCAAATCCCCACAGAGTAAAAGCGATTGAGATAGAAGTGATTGCAATCCGATTAGATTCACTAAAATTTCTAGCAATGAGTAAAACAATAACTAGTACAACAAAGTTGTATAAAAATATTTCATTGATTGCAACTGGAGAACCCGAGAATTGTCCAGTAAGAAAATGCAGAAGTATGAGAATAGGAAGAGAGAGCCTGAGTAACTTTTGCTCTCTCACCTACCCCAGTAAATTACTTTTTCTTATCTCTAAGAATAGGGGCAGCCTTAGAATTAGTAGCCTTTGCTACAAATCAGTTTCGTCATTGCAAGGCCATCTTTTACCTCGTTTTGAGCATTCGTGTATTGAGCAAGAGCTTGACCACGATATGTCTGTTGGCGAGTAAGAGCACGTTGGAAAGTGGTGGCACCTGAACCTGCAATTGCCTTCTCCCAAGCTTTGATTGCTTCTTTCCACTTATCAATTGTTGCTTTGTTCTTTGCAAGATTTGCAGTGTCTGCCTGCACGAGTGCAAGTGCTGCCTTTGCTTTCTCTAATTCAGCTTGGTATTTAGGAATATCTAGTGCTGCATCCGCCATAGATTTTTGTGTTGCTGCAATCTCAATATC
>CAIZPZ010000112.1:0-4558 GCA_903934975.1 uncultured Actinomycetes bacterium
GCAAGAGGCGCATAATGCAGGTATTCCTATTCTCGGAATATGTTTTGGTGGTCAATTGATGGCACGCGTACTTGGTGGCACTGTTGCGCGTGGTCCATACCCAGAACTTGGTTGGCATGAAATCCAGAGTGATGATGAAAGTTTTATTCCTAAAGGTCCATGGTTTCAATATCACTGGGATCGATTCACCCTTCCGCCTGGGGCCAAAGAGATTGCTCGCACAGAACTATGTCCGCAGGCATTTACATTCGGGCGAACACTCGGAACGCAATTTCATCCAGATGTTGATTCAGAAGTATTGGATCTTTGGCTTGCTATGGAAGGCGGACCAGATGATCTTGAAGCAGAGGGTGTTGTAATCGCTGATCTTCGCGCGCAAACAAAATTAGCTGATGCTAAAGCAAATCCCCGCAGTCATGCGTTGGTCAATTATTTCCTTGACAATATTGCAACAGCCCCCGTTCAACCCATTTAGCTCAACTTCATTCGGGTGATTACTCACTAACTCTCACGTTACGATGCTCTCATGACACGTACCTATACAGTCGAAACTTATGGCTGTCAGATGAACGTGCACGATTCTGAACGTATCGCTGGCCTTCTCGATGAGGCTGGATTTATTCCTGTAGCCGATGGCGTGCAAGCAGATATCGTAGTTTTCAATACCTGCGCTGTTCGAGAGAACGCGGATAACAAACTTTATGGAAACTTGAGTTTCCTAGCTCCTATCAAGAAACTCAACCCGAAGATGCAAATCGCTGTTGGTGGTTGTCTTGCACAGAAAGATCAAGCAACTATTCTCAAAAAAGCACCCTATGTCGATGTTGTCTTTGGAACACACAATGTTGGCTCACTTCCAGTACTTCTTGAGCGCGCTAGGGTCGAAGAAGAATCACAAATTGAAATTCTTGAATCACTGGAACATTTCCCGTCAACTCTTCCAGCGCGGCGTCTCTCTGCATTTTCTTCATGGGTTTCAGTCTCAGTTGGCTGCAATAACACCTGCACATTTTGCATAGTTCCAACGCTGCGCGGAATTGAAAAAGATCGCCCCGCAGTAGATATTCTCAAAGAGGTTAGAGCCCTCGTTGAACAGGGCGTCATAGAAATAACCCTGCTTGGTCAAAACGTCAATGCCTATGGTGTTGATTTCGGTGACAGGGGAGCATTTGCAAACTTGATACGTGAGTGCGGAAAGATTGATGGGCTTGAAAGAGTTCGATTTATGTCACCGCACCCACGAGATTTCACTGACGATGTTATTGAGGCAATGGCACAAACTCCTAATGCAATGCCACATCTACATATGCCTTTGCAATCAGGTTCAGATCGAATATTGCAGACTATGCGCCGTTCATATAGAACAGATCGATACTTAGGAATTCTTGAACGTGTACGCACAGCAATGCCACACGCATCGATTACAACCGACATCATTGTTGGTTTCCCAGGTGAGAGCGAAGAAGATTTCCAAGCAACATTAGATATTTGCACACAAGCCAGATTCGCTGCCGCGTACACATATCAATACTCAAAACGTCCCGGAACACCGGCAGCAACAATGCCAGATCAAGTCTCACCTGAAGTTGTGGGCGAGCGATACACGCGTTTGCACGAGCATCAACAAGGACTTTCGCTATCTGTAAATAAAGAGGCAATAGGAAAATCTATGAAGGTACTCGTTGCAGATTACGAAGGTCGCCGAGATAGTGCGCAATCTCGCCTCACGGGGCGAAGCGAAGATTTTAGACTGGTGCACTTTGGAAATGAGAGCGATGCACGCCCTGGAGATATTGTCGATGTAGTTATCAAGGAAGCATCGGCTCATTACTTGATTGGTGATGCTGGTGCTGTGCGCAGCACACGTGGGGGAGATGCCCATGAAGCGCGTAATCGCGAGAACGTGAAGCAAGCACTATTGCTTGGAATGCCACAAATTCGCTAATGGAACTTATTGTTATTGCTGGCGCTACTGCTACTGGAAAGAGCGAACTCGCAATAGCAGTTGCTCAAGAGATCAACGCCGAAATTATCAACGCAGATTCAATGCAGATTTATAAAGGTATGGATATTGGAACTGCAAAGCTTTCATTAGAAGATCGTGATGGGATTACGCATCATCTACTCGATATTTTGGAAGTATCGCAAGATTCAACAGTTGCTTGGTATCAAAACCTGGCCAGGGAAAAAATCACTGAACTTCATGCTCAAGGCAAAAATGTTGTTGTCGTTGGCGGTACTGGTTTGTATATCAAATCAATATTGGACGAACTCAATTTTCCAGATACGGATCCTCACGTTCGAAAGTCATTAGAGCTAGAGGCAGAGAAAATTGGCGCAGACGCACTCTTTGAAAGATTAGAAAAATTGGATCCCGCTGCAGCTATTGCAATTGATAGAGCGAACTTGCGCCGTGTTATTCGCGCACTAGAAGTAATTGAAATTACTGGCAAGCCCTTCACGGCCAACCTGCCACGGGAAGAAAGTTCGCGCTACCCAAAGGCTATGCAATTTGGATTAGTGATGGAGCGCGATCACCTCATTGAACGCATTGATGCTCGCGTTGAAAAGATGTGGCAATTGGGATTTATCGATGAAGTAAAGAAGTGTGTAGAAAATGGAATGCTCAATGGACGTACCGCGCAATTAGCACTGGGGTATTCGCAGATCGTTGCGCTACTCAATGGCACGATGACAGAGGCCGAAGCAAAAGAAGATACAAAACGCGCAACACGTCAATATGCACGGCGCCAAGAGACATGGTTCTCTCGCGACCCTCGTATTGCATGGATTTCACCGGTACAACCGCGCCTGGAGCGCGTAATGGAAGTGCTTGCCTCGCGTTAATGCCGATAAACTCAGCGTTAGATATGAATACCTCACTGATTGCAACATATGGCCATGGAACAGAGAATGATTTTGTTCTTCTCTTCGATCCACACGATGAGCATTCGATAACCACAGCGCAGACAGCAGCAATATGTGATCGCACAACCGGTATTGGCGCTGATGGCCTTATTCGTATTATCAAACGCGATGGCAAATGGTTTATGGATTATCGAAATTCCGATGGATCACTGGCTGAAATGTGTGGCAATGGAATCCGTGTCATGGCTCGATATTTGGTTGAACGTGGTCATGAAAATGAAGGAATATTCGCAATCAATACTCGCGATGGAGTAAAACATCTTCGAGTTCCAATGACTGGTGACATTTCAGTCAACATGGGTCAAGTCAGTGATGAAGATGAAGAAATTACTGCATCAACTAATGGTCAAATTTGGAATGGTTACAAGATAAGCGTTGGAAATCCTCATGCCGTTGTATTTGTTGACGATATTTCACAGGTTGGCGCAATGGATGAACCACCAGTAGTGCGCCCAAAAGATGCCTACCCTGAAGGTGTCAACGTTGAGTTTGTTCAAATTACTGGAGATCATGAAGTAAAGATGCGCGTTTACGAACGCGGAAGTGGTGAGACTCGCTCATGCGGTACAGGAACATGCGCAGTCGCACTTGCTGCCTCACTTCATACAAAAGAGAGACTTCCATCAAAGTGGGTTATCTATCCACCAGGTGGTCGACTAGAAGTTGATATCGATGGACATTCAAATGCAACCTTGATTGGTCCCGCTGTACTTCTTGCTGATCACGATATTTCGAGGTTCTTAGTTGAGTAAAGATAATCGTGAGGATTTAGATTTTGAAGAACTCATGCGCGAGAGTGCACGAGCTGCCGCAGAATTCGATGCTGAAGAATCAGATTATGAAGTAACGTCACAACCAGATTTAGCTGATCGTCATGCACTTCGCCGCGTCAAGGGTTTCTCAACTGAACTTCAGGATATTTCTGATGCCGAATATCGCCAATTACAACTTGAGCGCGTTGTACTCGTTGGAGTCTGGACAGAGGGCACAGCAGAGATGGCAGAGAATTCACTTGCTGAATTGAAAGCACTTGCAGAGACCGCGGGATCAGAAGTTTTAGATGGACTTATTCAACGTCGCGATAAACCAGATCCTGCGACATATATTGGTTCTGGAAAAGTAGTAGAACTGCGACAAGTTGTTTCATCCACTGGAGCGGACACTGTTATCTGCGATGGTGAATTATCTCCTTCGCAATTGCGTCAACTAGAAGAAAAGTTGAAGGTAAAAGTCGTTGATCGCACCGCACTTATTCTCGATATTTTTGCTCAGCATGCAAAGAGTAAAGAAGGTAAAGCACAAGTAGAACTTGCACAGATTGCATACTTATTGCCACGACTTCGCGGTTGGGGTGATTCACTCTCGCGCCAAGTTGGTGGTCGCGCAGCAGGTGGCGCCGGTATTGGTGGACGTGGTCCCGGTGAGACAAAGATTGAAACAGATCGTCGACGTATTCGCGACAAGATGGCAAAACTTCGCCGCGAGATAGCAGAGATGAAAGTCTCTCGTGATACTAAGCGTCAAGAGCGTCGTCGCTTCAATATTCCCTCTGTAGCCATTGCGGGATATACAAATGCTGGTAAATCATCGCTACTCAATAAACTCACCAATGCTGGAGTTCTAGTTGAGA
>CAIZPZ010000113.1:0-5888 GCA_903934975.1 uncultured Actinomycetes bacterium
AGCTCTAATAAACCATCGACGGAGCCAACTTCTTTCCACGTTACTTGATCCCTTCTTGGCTCTTCTAACCATTCAACCCAGCCTAAAAGCGCGCTAATTCGGAGCCCTGTTGCAGCGTATTCAAGAATTTCCTGTGCTCTCCAATGGAGAGAAATTGGGACGCTGTTTTTAGAAAGACGCATCCAAACAAAATTGGGAAGTGGGGCCATCGTGCGAGTCTTAAGGAATTCACCGTGAGCGAATATTGAAATCGTGTGAACACCTTTGGTGAGGGAGAAGTTTTGCGAGTAATACTCGGGAAAATGTGACGAGAAGCGAACAGGACCACGAACTTTAACTTCACCATCAATTATCAACTGAAAATTTCCGCTTGATGCAATATCAAATGTGTATATTCCTTCTTCAACATCTACCGTTGAAGTGAATAAGACATGTAGGTCTGATTGGCGAGTGGGGTTTGATACCCAAAAAGCATCTCTGAAACCTTCAGGCTCACTCTTCCGTCTTATTTCACCTGCAGGTTTTCCGAAGTATCCAGGGACGCCAAAGGCATCAATATCGGCATCATCTAGAGAACTATTCTCACTCACGGCAATAGTTTCAGATCAATAATCCAATCTTCCATTGTTGGAAGAGGGCTGGCAATATTTGTGCTTTTGAAATGCCACTCCCCATCAGTAGTGCTCATAATTTTTTCGCTTCTTACGACTTTCCCATTTCGAGGATTCATAATTTCCATTGAATAAGGCGAATTCTTTTCTAACTTTTGAAAAACAATCGTTGCAAGTTCAAAAGAAATACCCATTTCAGCAGGTGCCATACTCACTGGTGGAAAATATGCAATGAGATTATTGCCAGATCTTCCTGCCCACGGACGATATGGGTGATCAAGGTCCGCATTTACTTTCATTGAATCATTAGCTGGTACAAAACCATTCCAATGTATTGATCGCAAATATTGCGCAGCTAAACCTAATTGAGTAGCACCGGGAAGCAATGAAGCCTCTTGCCAAGGAATCCAGCCCCACATTGCACCTGGACTTGTCTCGTCATCATGAAATGCCCAAATTCCTTGTGCACCATATGTATGTCCTGCGGCACCTTGAAGTAGGTGTGTCCAAAATAGATAGCGCTGCAACATGGCGGGTGAGCCACCTGCAATTCCTTCGTAGCAAACTTCACTATTTATTACAGGAAGTTTTGAATCACGTTGTGCTTTGTTGAGAGCACCTAGTGTTGCCTTTACAACATTGACATCTGCATGTCCCGTCTGAAGCCAAATGAAATCAAGGTTTTCATCACCTTGCAGCGCTTCAGTGGATGAGTAATTAAATGCTGGACAAGGGTGCACCGTAATTGGTCGCTTCCACGGATCAGTGTTTCGGACATGCGAAATTACAGGTTTCCACATTTGTTGAATTGAAAGAGCTTTCTCCTGCATATCATCGGCAAAAAGATCTTTGTATTCCATCAACCCAACTTCACCCGCAACACACCAGAAGACTGGAAATGCAGACCAACGTGCAATCATCTCTGACCAATGTTGTTTTAGGCGATCAGCACCAAACTCTAAAATGTAATAACTCCACGCGCCAACAAGTGCTGGCATTTGCCCTGCTTGAACTGCATCAATAACTCTTAGGTCAGCTGCATCCCACCATCGCTTTTCTAATTCTTTTTTATCTAGCGTCCACGAAGCGACTCCATCGAGCAGTGTTGATGGTTCACCAAATGCTGCTTCTGGCAACAATCCAGAGACAACCTGCATAACATTGAATCCTTGTTTTGTTCTCTTCTCCATCAGCGCTTTCCACTCGGCATTGGAGATGCGATCGGTTAGACCAAACCAAACAGTGTCTGCAAGCCACAAAAATGCATTGTCGTTATCATCGTGCAAGATTGAGGAATTGGATTTTCCGGTAATTCCAACTTGAGTAAATTTCCACGACTTTTCAAAGACTAAATCTTCTCCTTTGCTATTTTTGATGCTTTCCCAGTCACTCTTATTGCCAGGAACGCGGCAATGCAATCGGCCATCCCTGGAGAGAAATGAAGTTACAACAACTGATTCCCCGTTGCCATTTCGCACACACGTGATGGCGCTGTGGTCATCCGATTTCTGCGCAGGTGACGAAAGGACATATTGCGAAACTTCTGGATTACTTGTTGTCATTATCTCTCCCTAAATATTTTTTAGTTTATATGGCGAGAGGGCGACCGTAAAGGGTTTTTAGATACTCTTACCTTCATGAACCTACTTTTGGTGGTCGTGGCATATGGAATGACAGTTGCCGCTTTAGTTTTGCTCGCTATCCGAGTGCGCCAGCTGATATCGATTTATAAGAAGGGTCAGCCAGATCCAACTCGAAGCAACAATCGCGCTTCACGCTTTTGGAATATGACACGTGAAGTTTTGGGCCACACAAAGATGCTCAATTTCACCGGTACTGGAATCGCACACTGGTTTGTGATGATTGGCTTTGGTGCACTCTTTGGAACTCTTGTTACTGCATATGGTCAACTTCTCAATCCATATTTCTCATTGCCATTTATTGGTCACTGGTGGGTTTATGAATATTTCGTAGAAGCAATCACGTGGTTCACTGGTATAGGAATAGTGACCTTGATTGGGATTCGCCAAGTCACGCGATTTACAAAGAAGGGGCGAAGATCGCGCTTCTTTGGTTCAGGAATGAAAAAGGCCTATTACATCGAAGCAACTATCCTTCTCATTGTCTTCTGCGTAATCGCACTGCGTGGTTTAGAGGGAGCACTTTCAGAAGAGACTAGTTGGAATCGCCACCATATAACTACATGGTTTATTGCATCAGAATTCAAGGCACTTACTCTTGCTGAAATAACAAGCTACATCCAATGGGTTGCTGCTCTCAAAATTGTAGTTTCAATGCTCTGGTTTATTGTCATTGCACAAAATCTAACAATGGGTATTGCCTGGCATCGCTTCTTAGCGTTTTTTAATATCTATTTCCGACGCAATAGCAATGGGAAAAATTCTCTTGGTCCGTTGCCAGAGATGCTTTCGCACGGTAAGCCAATCAATTTTGAAGATCCCAGCGAAGATGATGTCTTTGGCCTAGGTTCGCGTTCAGATATTTCGTGGAAGGGCCTGCTCGATATGACGAGCTGCACCGAATGCGGGCGTTGCCAGTCTCAATGTCCTGCATGGCATACAGATAAACCACTCTCTCCGAAGTTATTAATCATGGCGATGCGCGATCATGCGATGGCAAAAGTTGTTGAAACAGAGTCTTTGGTCGGCGAATTAAGCCCTATTGCACTTGATGTTTTATGGTCATGCACAACGTGTGGTGCATGTGTCGAGGAATGTCCAGTCGATATTGAGCATGTTGATCACATTGTAAATATGCGTCGCTTTCAAGTATTAGTTGAATCAGAATTTCCAACTGAACTTGGTGGAACATTTCGTAACTTGGAAAAAGCAGGAAACCCATGGGGTGCAAATCGCGCAGACCGCGATGCTTGGATTAGCGAATGCGATTTCCCAATTCGCGTAGTAGAAGGACAACTTCCAGATGATGTCGAATATTTATTCTGGGTCGGCTGTGCTGGTGCATATGAAGAGCGCGCAAAGAAAACAACTAAGGCTGTTGCAGAACTTTTGTATATGGCCGGAGTCAATTTTGCTGTTCTAGGAAAGCGCGAAACCTGTACAGGAGATCCTGCACGTCGTGCTGGAAATGAATTCTTATACCAAATACTTTCTCGCGAAAATATCGAAACATTCAATGAAGTTTTTGCGACACGCACTGAGAAGGGTACAAAGAAAGTTGTTGTTACATGTCCCCATTGCTTTACAACAATCGGTCGCGATTATGCACAAAGTGGGTTTGAACTTGTGATGGTCCACCACACTCAATTACTCAATCAGTTGGTGCGCGAAAAGAGATTGGTTCCAGTAAATAAGAGCACAACAACTATGACCTATCACGATCCTTGTTATCTAGGACGTCATAATGAAATTTATGAACCACCTCGCGAATTACTTGGTGCAACCGGTGTAACAATTACTGAAATGCCTCGCAACAAAGAACGCTCATTTTGTTGTGGCGCCGGTGGCGGACGTATGTGGATGGAAGAGAAAATTGGTACACGCATCAATCTCAATCGTGTTGATGAAGCAATCGCAACGGGTGTGGAAGAGATTGCAGTCGCCTGTCCTTTCTGTCGAGTTATGACTGGAGATGGCGTAATCGCTCGAGATTCCAAAGTTGAGGTGCTCGATGTCGCTCAAGCTCTCCTTCGCAGCGTGAAATCAGAGGTACCACAAGGCTAATTCTCAGCAAAATCTCAGTCTGTGGGAGCATTCTCTAGGCAAGAGGTGATCGCAATGGCAACAGCCACAGCAGAAAATGCACAACGTATTCTCGTCGTCGATGACGAATCCAGTATCAGTGACCTAATTTCTACAAGTCTGCGCTTCGTTGGTTTTGATGTTCGCACCGCAGCAAATGGTGCGCAAGCACTGCAAATTGCAGAAGAGTTCAAACCCCATGCAATGGTGCTCGATGTCATGCTCCCCGATCTCGATGGTTTTGAAGTCTGCAAGCAAATTCGCAATGAAGGCGTTGAGACGGGCGTTCTATTTCTAACAGCTAAAGATGGAATGGACGATAAAGTCAAAGGTCTCACATTGGGTGGCGATGATTACATGACAAAGCCATTTAGTCTTGAAGAATTAGTTGCTCGCCTTCGTGCGCTTTTGCGCCGCACGGGTGTAACTCAGATTGACCAAGATGACGAAAAGATTCGTTTTGCAGATCTCGAACTCGATGAAGCAACTCATGAAGTTCGCCGTGCTGGTCAACTTCTTGATCTCTCTCCAACTGAGTTTTTACTTATTCGTTATCTTCTCATCAATGCTGACCGCGTTGTTTCGAAATCACAGATTCTCGATCACGTGTGGCAATACGACTTCCGAGGAGATGCAGGAATTGTTGAAACCTATATCTCTTACCTACGCAAAAAGATTGATATCTTCAATCCGCCGCTAATCCATACAATTCGTGGCGTGGGATATCGTCTTCGGATGCCGCCTAAGTAATTTCAACCTTTACACTCTCTTTATATGAAATCCCCACTGCGTAAATCGAGTCTGCGAAATCGCCTCTCTGTTGGTGTTCTGCTTTTATCTGCACTCGCATTCGCGGCCTCTGGTATTGCTGTTCAAGGCTCGTTGCAGTCCTACCTCATGGGCCAAGTTGATGAACAACTACTCAGTGTTGTTGGTGGAACAACACTGCGTCTTGATCGCGCAGGAATTGCTAATGATGACGATGAGCGAAACGAAGAGAGTAAAAATAAGGGAAATCCTGCGAGAGTCGCATCGCCTCCTACTCCGCTAACTCGCGTACCCACATCTACTTCTGTAACGCTTATTGATCCTTTTGGAAATATCATCGGTGGACTTGGCGGAGATCTCAATGCCAATCAAATCACCGATTATGTGAAGGGTTTGTTGCCTGGAGATATCGCTATGAATGGCGATAAGCCATTTACTATCGAAGCGCCTGGTTCTGACTTTCGCGTAGTGACACGCGTTCTGCCATCTGCCTTGGGTAGCGTTGTTGTCGCGCAATCTCTCGCAGATTTTGATAAAACAACTCACCGTGTTGGTGTTGTTCTATTCTTTATTTATTTACTTGTACTCATCGTTATTGCAGTTGCTTCTCGCCAAGTAATTCGTATTAGTCTCAAACCTTTAGAAGATGTTGAAGAAACAGCTGAACTCATTGCTGCCGGAGATCTATCTGCACGCCTTCCTGATGCAAAGCCTGATACCGAAGTTGGACGTTTAGTTTCATCGCTCAACCAAATGCTTACGCGCATCGAGGAATCATTTGCAATCA
>CAIZPZ010000114.1:0-3633 GCA_903934975.1 uncultured Actinomycetes bacterium
CAGAATCTTCAATCGTTATTCCTAATGCAGATAAACCATCTCTTATTTGATCTGATGCTGCAAAATCTTTTCGCTCTCGTGCAGCAGCGCGTTGAGTTAGTGCTAGTTGAATAACACCATCGAGGGCACCTGTTAGGTCTTCTCCTCCAGATTGAGCAAAGGCAGCATCGAATGGATCGCAACCAAGTACTTCTAGCGCTCCACGAATCTCGTTAGCGCTTTGCGCAATGAGAGCCTTATTTCCATCTGTAATTGCAGTATTTCCTGTACGCAAGCTTTCGGAAATAGATGCCAGTGCTGTTGGAACTGCTAAATCATCGTTCATGGCATCGGCGAATACAGAACTAATCACAGGCGTTGGTAGTGCGCCAATAATTTCAACACTTCGATGTAGGAATGCTTCGATACGTCTAAAAGCTGTCGCTGATTCATCGAGTGCCGCTTCTGAATATTCCAACATTGAACGGTAGTGAGCACTTCCTAGATACCAGCGCAATTCAATTCCACGCACTCGCTTGAGAATTTCTGCTACTTGCAATGTATTTCCAAGTGACTTACTCATCTTCTCACCAGATTGCGTCACCCAGGCATTGTGCATCCAACGCTTGGCAAAGCCATAACCCGCAGATTCTGATTGTGCAATCTCATTCTCGTGATGCGGGAATACAAGATCTAATCCACCGCCGTGAATATCAAACGTTTCACCAAGGTAGGCATGTGCCATTGCAGAACATTCCAAATGCCAACCAGGACGCCCCGGACCCCAAGGAGTTGGCCATGATGGCTCACCTGCTTTAGCGCCTTTCCATAATGCAAAGTCGCGTGGATCTTTCTTATTTACTTCATCGGCATCTGCAGCCGGTTGTAAATCATCCAACTTTTGACGAGAAAGAGTGAGATAAGAAGAGAGTTTGCGAACATCCAAATAAACATCACCATTACCCGGTGCATATGCAGCGCCTTTTTCAATAAGTAATTGCATAAGTTCAATCATCTGCGTTATGTGCCCAGTTGCACGTGGTTCATATGTTGGAGGAGCAACATTCAAAGCCGTGTATGCAGCGCTAAATGCGCGCTCGTACTTCATAGCAAGTGCCCACCAAGGCATTTCTTCATGTACAGCTTTGTGCAAAATTTTGTCATCAATATCAGTGACATTGCGGATAAAGGTAACGTCGTAGCCACTCTTGATTAGCCAGCGGCGCAAAATATCAAAGTTCACACCACTTCGAACATGGCCAATATGTGGAGCAGCCTGAACGGTTGCACCGCAGACATAGATTGATGCTTTGCCTGCGGTAACTGGAGAAAATGGTGTTGTTGTGCGAGTTAGCGTGTCATACAGCGATAGCGAACTCATGTGATGAGTCTACCGTGAGTGTGTTGAATCCTTAAAAATGGCGGCTGATGCAATCGCTGCAATGCCTTTTCCTTCACCTGTTAGACCCATTCCATCGGTAGTTGTTGCGAGTAATGAAACTGATGCTCCGCCTAGCGCGTTTGATAGCGCTGCAATTGCTTCAATTCTGCGCGGCCCTAATTTTGGTCGATTAGCAATTACTTGCACAGATACATGTGAAATTGTGTAACCGGCTTTTGTAATCATGGCTAACGTTTCTTTGAGTAATTGTGCACCTGATGCACCGGCATATTCAGGGCGATTCACACCGAAATTACTTCCTAGATCACCAAGTCCACTTGCGGCAAAGAGCGCGTCACAGATTGCATGCGCAGCAACATCTCCATCAGAGTGACCTTCAACTCCAATTTCATCTGGCCATTCAATACCTGCAAGCCAGAGTGGTTTGCCTTGCGCAAATGTATGAGCATCAACGCCAACACCGCTTCTAAAGTCTGAAGCGCTACCAAGATGTGAAAGTGCAATTGCTAAATCTGCAGTAGTTGTAATTTTGATAGCACGTTCTTCACCTTGAATGATCTTGACTTTTACGCCCATACTTTCAACAAGTGCACCATCATCAGTTGCATCGTTCTGTGATGCATGTGCATCAACTAATAGTTGACGAGAAAATCCTTGAGGAGTTTGAACTCGGCGTAGCTCTTTGCGATCTGGAGTAGCCAATACATAACCGGAAGCATCGACTACTTTGACTGTATCGATTAGTTCGAGCCCAGGGATGACAGCTTTCTCGCCACTTTCTAATTGAACAAGCACCTCTTGCGCTAAATGCGTTGTTGCTAACGCGCGCGCTGCATCGTGAACCAAAACGTAATCGATATCAGAGGCAACTAGGGCTAAACCGTTTCGGACACTTTCAGAACGTGTTGCTCCACCAGTAACGACATCAATTCCGTTGCCGACAAGTGTGCGAATTTGATCTTCGTAACCCGCTGGGGCAGTAACAATTATTTGAGTTGCAACAGGTGCAAGGGCAGCAATAGCGTGCTCGATAAGTGTGCGATCGCCCAGTTGAATGAGGGCTTTAGGAATCTGTGCGCCAAATCTTTCACCACTGCCAGCAGCGGCAATGATTGCTGCGCACTTCATATATTGCTTAGGAAGCTAGAACCTCGTCAAGGATCGTTGCAGCCTTCTCTTCATCAGTGCGCTCAGCAAGTGCGAGCTCTGAGATAAGAATCTGCTTCGCCTTGGCGAGCATGCGCTTTTCACCAGCTGATAGTCCACGATCGAGATCGCGACGATAAAGATCGCGCACAACTTCTGCGACCTTGATGACATCACCTGATGCTAATTTTTCAAGATTTGCTTTGTAGCGACGTGACCAGTTTGTTGGTTCTTCTGTGTATGGCTGGCGAAGTACGTTGAATACGCGGTCAAGACCGGCGCTATCGACAACATCGCGAACACCAACAAGATCAACATTTTCTGCAGGAACGCGAACCGTTAAATCTCCTTGAGCGACTTTTAGAACTAGGTAGGTCTTCTCTTCGCCTTTGATCACACGAGTCTCAATAGCTTCAATGAGTGCTGCTCCGTGATGGGGATAAACAACGGTTTCGCCGACCTTAAATGACATGTGTTGCCCTTCGCTAGAAGGACAATAATACCAGCCATTACTGACATCGGTCACCTCGATATAGAGGCCTTTACGCGTATGAAATTGGTAAAAATGCGTGAGAGAATATGCATAGGAAATGACTTGACAAATTCATTCTTTACGTTTTTTTAGGTACAAGGAGTAATTGATGCGACTACGTAACACTCACATGATTGCAACATCACTTGTTGTAGCAATTTCACTAACAGGTTGTGGTTCGGGACCAGATGCTGCAGGTCGCACAATTACTCGCGTAACAGATGGCGCAGAAACCGCCCTCACTAAAGATGGAAGTAACATCAAAGTTCGCAATCTATTACTAGTTGAACTCAGTGATGGAAGCGGAACAGGTGTTCTAGTTGGAAGCATTATCAATAGTGCAGATAAAGAAGATGCGCTGCTTGGAATATCTGTCAATGGAATTGATGCTCAATACTCAGGTGAATCAATCTTGACAAAGAATTCTGTCATTCAATTTGAGGGCGCTTCAGCTAATGCAAAGGCAGTTATTCCTGGGATGAATGTCTCTGCAGGTAAAGAGACAGTTGTTTCACTCTTTTTTGCAAAGGCTGGATTAGTAGAAATCAATGCAATTGTGCGCGATCAACGCGAC
>CAIZPZ010000115.1:0-2499 GCA_903934975.1 uncultured Actinomycetes bacterium
AAAAGTGTCACTAGTACGACTTTCAACAATTTACCAACTCTTGCATATACGGACTCAAAAAATGGTGCGCTCAAAATCGCGCTACTCAATGGAAAAGCCTGGAAGAAAATTACAGTTGATGGTACGGGTGGAACAAGTGGACGCACCAAGCATCCAATAACTGGGCAGATATCACTCTGCGTCAACGGTGCTGGAACTAAGCAAACGCTTCACATTTTCTACAGTGATTCAGTGGATAAAGATTTGCGTTATGCCACATATGATGGAAAGAAATTTACATTTGAAGTCGTTGATGGAAATGCGCCGTTAGTAAATAGATTTGAAGATCCCATTCGCGTAAGAGGAAACAGCGATGTCAGTGTTTCAAATGCATGCGTAGCTAGTGCAGGTGGAGTACAAGTTTTCTACCGCGACGAGAGCCAAGGCATTCTTCTTGGTGCTGTAAAGAAAAATGGTGAAGATTGGAATTACGAACTTGTTGATGGTGACCGCAAAACAGATGACCGCACTACAGGCGATGTTGCCTTTCACCTGCGCGCCTTAGGCAATGCGGGTACTACATACATAATTTATGATTCTGTATTAGTTGTAAATCAAAAGTACGCAACATCAGGCGCCGTTCGTGTTGCCTGGAGAACTGGGCTAGATGAAAATACATGGATGTATAAATCTTTAGATTTTACCGATGGCGCTGTAGCGGTTGCGGGTTACGATGTTTCACTTGCTAAAGTTTCAAATGGAATACAAGCAACGTGGATGACCGCATCTGCACTCACGATTCCTAAAGCAGAAAATATCCGTTGGGCATTACTAGGTGCTCCGGCCAATATTTCACAGACTTCAGGGGGCACTTTTGGAACTCCCGGCGCCAATATTGTCTCTGATGGAAAGCAACTCGCATTTGAATGCGAAGGTCGACTATGTCTCTTGGATTATTCCAAAGCAAGTCCTGCGGGAATCAAACTGGTTACAACAGCACAAAACCCAGAACCATTGAGAATGGCCTGGGTTACTGTGTCGAAAGTTAAATATTTAGTTGCCAGTGTGAATGGCAAGTTATCTTTGCTAAAGCCGTAACTATTACTTGGCGTTGCGGCGCTGAATGCGAGTCTTCTTGAGAAGTTTCTTATGCTTCTTCTTCGCCATGCGCTTGCGTCGCTTTTTAATTACGGAACCCATATGTCACGCTCTCTCTTAATCTCATCTACACCAGTCCGGTGCAAGGTGGTTAGGTTACCTTGAATTGAGGTGAAAAATCGAAACGCTTTCACCGCTTATGCCTGCAACAACAAGGCCTAGATCCTTCGAATAGGCCGCTGCACGTGGCTGCGTCAATGCAGAAGCGCTATATGCCCCCATCAGCGCACCTTTACTGTCAAAAGCAATCACTAATCCGCTGGCCCGCTTTGGATTCCATCCAAAAACGTTTGTGATCGCAGTGGTGGATGCAAAGAATGAATAGTGAGATTTTGATGCACCAACGGCATTGAAAACTGCTCCCGTAGAAGAAAAACGATATGTCCAGGTTGGCGCAAATGTACTTGAAAACTTTGTTACCGAACTCTCAATCTTCTTGCCAGTAATAACTTCGCCACCAAAGAATAAAGAACTTGTTGCCGCTGACCAATTACGGCTCGCTTTCGTAGCAGAACTTCTGATCACTTTAGAAATCTTTCTAGTCTTGGCAATGCTCACAATAATTCCATCGCGCAAACCTTGAACCTTTTTGTCAAGAATCGTTTCAGAACTACTACCAATTACTACTTGGCCGCCATCGACTGTTCGAACAACGCCATCAAGGCTTGTATCTTTCGCTCCTATAAAAATTGGAGAAGTGCATACTCCTGCGATAGAACAATTCAAGAGTATGCCAACACTTCCTTTTCCTATATTTGTAAGACCAACAAGACTTATTCCACTCTTATCGGCTGCGATTGAAGTGATCAGCACTGGGTCATCCATTTTCACATTGAAGCTAGTAAGTACTTCTCCTTGCGGAGAAACTTTCCACACTCCAACAGAATCCATATCTTCACGAATTGGTTGAACTGATTCATTGATTACTTCATCTGGATTCAATGTAGGAAATACAGTTGCAGTTTCTGCACTTTGTCCCAGGGCGGTTGATAATGAACCAGCAATCCAAATATTGCCACTTGTATCAGTAGTTGCTGCGGTAGCAATTTCCTCCACGCCAGCATCTAATGAAATATTCCACTGCTGATTACCCGCTCTATCAATTGCTCTCACAAATGCAGTACTGGCTAATTGCTGGGTACTTGAGCCAAAGATAACGATATTATTTTGCGATAGAACCAAACCCGCAAATTCATTGCTCTTTCCTACATCTGCAATAAATTTTAGTGGTGTAATGCTAATTTTCTTTGGAGCAGCAAAAGAAGCAGGCGCAAAAAGAAATGGTAATGCTAGAAGGATGACAAGTAGTTTTTTCACAATGTACTAGGCAAGTTCGATAGAGCGATTTCGTGCCGATTCCAT
>CAIZPZ010000116.1:0-7323 GCA_903934975.1 uncultured Actinomycetes bacterium
CCATCTGACCGTATTGAACAACTTCATCATTGAGGGCATCAAATAGCGGTAAAGCAACAGCATCATTAGAATTTGTATCAAACCCATTGCCAATATTGCACACAGAAGTGGCAAGTGGAAAATAGGTTTTGAACACTTTATCTGCTTTTGTTACACAATCATCTATAGATTTCAAAATCGTATACGCCAGTGGATAAACAACTGGTTTTCCGGAAACAATTAATCTACTGCCTGTAGTGCTAATCGAAGGCTGCTCCAATCGTCCAACAGCCCAGGTACCTATTCTATTTTTCAAAAAGTTTAACCTTATTGTAATTCTGAATTCTGTATCCGGCGGAAAACTTTGCCCCGATTCGCCGTATGCCATTCCGGCATAATTGCATAGGTTATTTTCTGCGCAGGCCCAATTCCATGGTTCAATATTTATGGAAAACTCGTTATAAGTGTCGTTGCTGTTGAAGGGGGCCAAAAAACTTACCTCAGCTAAGTAGCTGATTCCGTTCGCATGCGGTATGCGCGGAAAATCCCACGAGGAAGCGACCCCACCTGCTGCAAGCCCTCTGCTTTCATCTGCCTTCCAGGTCCCATATTCATAAAAGGATGCGCCCGGTCCTTGTTTTATAAGTTTTGGATCTAACTGGTTTTTAGATACAGAACCAAGATTCCACTTATTTTCATTTACCTTCTTACTTTCAACGCTTTCTATGCACGTAATATCTTCAGCGCTCGTGCACGCAGGAAGTAGGGCCCGGTAATGCGGTAATGGTTGAATTGAATCGTTAGTTTTGCTTTCATTTATTTGATAGCTATAGCGATCACCCAGCCAGCCATCAGCCGTCTGGTTGAAGGTAATTCGATATTCATTTTTTTGAGGAATCGGAAGCACGGATGTTGATTCCTTTGAGATTTCCTCCGCAATAGCGACTGAAGTAGTTGTAAAAAAAAGGGAAATTACTGCAAAAACTAGAAATTTCTTTCTAAGCGAAGACATCGAACGTAAATTAAAAATATTAGCCAGCTGCGGAACCAGATGAGCCAGATTTGCGCTGGAAGCGCCCTGGGGCTCCACCTGTTGCTTGGCCGCCACTGACTTTAGAACCTGCACTGCGTCCAGAACCTGGAGCGGGTGCGTTCTTGCTCTTTTTCTTCTCTAGTGCTTCAAGAAACTTTGCACGAGCATCATCTGCGGGTTTTTTATCATCGGCCATGGGGTAATTGTACTACCTATCTTCTGAAGGAATACGTAGGAAAAATGTAAGTAGACCCAACCACAGAGCGCCAACAAAAATTATTAGTGCTGTTCCAATTGAATCAGGCCATGTATAGAGGGCTAATGCACTTGATCCGAAAAAGGCTGCGAAACTCCACAGTGAGATTGCTGCATATTTACGGGTTAGACCTATTCGAACTAATCGGTGTGACAGATGATCTGTACCGCCTTGGAATGGCGAAATACCTCTATATAAACGCGATGAAACGGCAACGGTTGTATCCAAGATTGGAATTGCCATAAGAATGAGCGGAATCGCAAATGATTTATATGAAGGTGTTATTCCAGGGTTGAGGCGAATCGTAAGCACAGAAATAATGATTCCTAAGAAGAGTGCGCCTGCATCGCCCATATAGATCTTTGCTGGCGAGCGGTTCCAGTATAGAAAACCAATCGTTGCACCAGTAGTCACTATCGCTAGCGCGCTCACAAGAACTTGCTGGCGGTCATAGGCGATAAAGAACATAAAGAATGTAATGACTGCAACAGTTCCTGCAGCGCCACCATCGGTATTATCGAAAAAGTTGATGGAATTACATACTCCGACTATCCAAAGAACTGAGATGAATGCATTGAGATAACTATTACTAAATGCAACACCCATTGTGTCCGTTGAAATAAGTATTGATGCAACCACAACTCCAGTTACCGTTTGAGCAATAAGTCGCGGCCATGGTTGCAGACCTTTGAGATCATCGACTAATCCCATAATTGCAATAGCGGTTGCTGGGATTAAAACAAATGATGCAAGTTTGAGAGTCTCCATTGAGAAGTCTGCATAGAGAAGTGCGCCGTAGGAAGCACAGATAATTCCAAGTGCAATTGCAACTCCACCTAAATATGGGACAGGAGCTTTCTGCAATTTTCGTGAAAGGTTGGGGGCATCAACAGCATCAATTCTTATTGCAAACTTTCGCATGACGGGCGTAATCGCCCCAACAAAAATAAGTGTGAGCAAACCTAAGAGTAAGAATTGTGTAATTGAATAGTTCACTCTTCTTTGCGCTGCCATTTCTTATAGTTACGCAATTTTTCTAATACTTCAGATTGGCGATATCTACGATGTCCACCGAGTGTGCGAATTGGTGTTAGCTCACCACTCATGGCCCAACGAGTTACTGTCTTAGTGTTGACGTGGAAAAACTTTGCGACCTCTTTGGGGGTCAAGAGGACTTCTGCATCAGGAAACTGATCCATCTCTCACCTCGCCCAATTGATAACTAATGTCCGTATTGCCCTAATTAGTTGGCAAGTATCGCGCCTAACTTTCTATTCTGCAATCTACCTACATTGCTTGTTCGAAGGCTTGCACACGGCGCCAACGCGTAATCAGGCGCTCATAACCTTGGCCTGCAAGTGAACCATCTCCAGCTGCAAGGCCCGCAAGTGAATGTAGAACATCCTCAACTGATGTGTCGGCTTCTAATCCAGCTTCACCAGATTGAATCAGCGCGCTTTCTAGATATTGCGCCAGGCCGCCGTAATCGAGTTCTACTAAAGATTTTGGGTGGAACATATCGAGCCAATCAAGCAAGTTTTCAATCTCTTGTTCTACTGGACCTTCTCCAAATGCACCGATTACCGTGTTGTGCGCAACTTCGCATCGCGCACGTGCATCAGAAATCTTTGTACATAGAACAGTAAAAGCGCCATCTTGATTATTCCCGCGCAGACGATCTTCAGGTAAAAAGAGAGAGAACCAACGAGGTGGAATAACCCATGTTTCATTGAGAATGTAAGGAACTTTATCTTCCAGTAAATCAATACCCGTTGTTATTACTTCTTCCATTGCAGGAGAAACAAATAATGGGAAAACACTTGTAGGTAATCGATCTTTGGAAGTTTCTAAGGCAGCCCAGCAACGAGTTGCTGTTGCCCATGGTGACACGTAACGAATGCCATCAAGATCAATAACATGTGCGCCATCAGGGCGACCGCTAGGTGGTTCAGGAAAAATGATTCTACGAAGTGCTAACTCTTCTTCAGCGCGAGCAGTGTTTTCTGTTGCTGATAAATTCTTCCAGCGCAATTGATCTGCAGGATCAAAAGATGAAAGTGGCTCGTAAATGCGAAGTGAAGCTACGTAGGGAGTTGGTCTCACAGTGAATTCGAAATTATTTACTCACACGCATTAAGCGCGTGGAATGTAATTGCCTTCAGCATAAGGATCTTCATCATCCTGATTTTGCTGAGTTGGAGTTTCACCATGGAGTTCTTTTGCAAGACGATCAAGATCCATCTCTTGTGAGTTGTACTTGAGATCTCGTGCAACTTTGGTTTGTTTTGCTTTTGCTCGGCCGCGACCCATGTGCGACCTCCTTACTGTGTACGTGTATCTACAGACGCGAAGGTTATCGCGCCTTGGTGCTGGCTTCCAAAGTGGGGGCGACCCCGGCCACCGAAAAGCGCTTGCGCAGCCCATAGAAGCCTGCGACCTGGAGAAACAGGCTCAAGCCCATCTGTGGGAGGCGGAAACGGTGATCGCCGATGGTTCCCATAGAGATCAGCCAACCCAGAATTACGGGTGCACCAGCCAGCTTTGCAAGCAGTTTTTCATTTCCGCCCATCTTCCAGAGCCAGATTAGGCCTGAGAAGAGAAGAGTGAGTTGGCCGATAATCCAAAGCCAAGAAACCGTTTTTGAAAATCCGCCAAAGACAAAATCGTAATTTTCTTGAGTCTTAATGCCTGTCTTTACAGGATTAATTTTTAGCCATGGATTGCGCGCCATTGTTCCATTGGCCACTGGCCCAAACCACGGCGACCAGAAGAAAGCAGTTTTCTTTGCTGCTAAAACAAGAGTCTTTCCTGGATTTTTTACATACCAAACCAGAGCACATTTTACTTTAGCGCTATCAACTTGCGCCTCTGTACCTTTTTCAGATGCAGGGCAAGGAACGCCATTGTATTTTCCATTGTAGCCACCAGTTGCGCCATCGCCGATTCCAATAAACATAGTTGTACCTAGGTTCGTAGAAATTGTTGCACTATTGATTGCGCCAATATTTCTACCCATCAAGACTGCAGGGAAGAGCATGAGCACAACTATGGAAATGGCAGCGAATTGTATTTTGGATTTCTTTCCAGCCAATGTTAGGAAATAGATAAAGAATATTGCAAGGCCAAAGAGAATATTTCTAGGCTGGAAGAAACACGATAATCCAATTGCAAAAGCAGAAAGCGCAGTTAGTTTCCTGGAAAATCCTAGAGGGTTTTCAATTTTATCTTTTATCAGAAGTGCAATCGAAATAAGCAAGAGGGCAGCAGCAGGGGTTTCGTATCCAACAACATTTGAACTTAGCGAGAGAGTTGGGTTGAAACTAATGAAGGAAGATACAGCCACAGCTAAGAATGCAATTCGCGTTGAAAGTAGTTGCTTGGTGAAAAAATATGTTGCATATGCAAAGAGCAGACCTTGGGTGATCGAAAGCAGATAAAGGAAGTTTCCAGCAGCAATCTTTACAAGCAACCAAATAAATATTGAATATCCAGCTGGCCAGTAATGAAGATTTCTGACTTCAGAGAAAAATCCATCGGCTTTGAGTCCCTCGACAGCACTCAAGTAATTTTCGCCATCAGCACCAAGCCATCCACCTTGTACGGTGTTAGTCATGACAATCATTTTGATAAAGAAGGCAAGGACTGGCACAACGATTAGCCAAATGCGACGGTTATCGTTTTTCTGAGCGACTACTGCTCTGCGACCTTTAGATTGCTTAGCCATGTGATGCGATTCCTTACTTCTTATATGAACCCTCTAAGTATGCCGAGTGCGAGTCTGAATTTTGGGAACTTTGTATATCTCCCGCAATCCATGCCTTCATTCCTCGAGCCGACAAGCTTTTCATTGCTAAATCCGCAACGGATGGATCAACAATTGCAACCATTCCGATTCCACAATTCCACGTTCGCTCCATATCACTTTGCGGGACTCCACCCATCGCTGCCATGTATTCCATTTCTACAGGAAGTGACCAGGTTGAACGATCGTATCTAGCGCTCAGCCCTTGTGGAATTACTCGTGCAGTATTTTCAGCTATTCCACCACCGGTGATATGAGAGAAAGTACGTAAGTTTTTCTCTAATACTTTGATCAGCGCTAAACAATCAAGTGTATAAATCTCAGTTGGAGTGAGAAAAACTTCTCCAGAAGATTTCCCATACTCAGAGACATGCGCTTCTAAACTCAATTTTTTTGTCTTGATAATGTGGCGAACAAGTGAAAAACCATTTGCATGAAAACCACTTGATGGCATAGCAATGATTACATCACCAGCACGTACGTGATCAGCGCTGAGCAACTTATCTGCATCAACTGCTCCAGTTGCTGCCCCAGCAATGTCAAACTCATCATCACCCAGTAGTCCTGGATGTTCTGCAGTTTCGCCACCGACAAGAGCGGTATTTGCTTTCTCGCAACCGCGCGCAATGCCCGCAACAATTTCTGCAATTCGCTCTGGAATAACTCTTCCTACTGCAATGTAATCAGTCATAAAGAGAGGTTCTGCCCCGCAAACAACAAGATCATCAACAACCATTGCAACAAGATCTTCACCGATGGTGTCGTACTTACCAAGGGCTCGAGCAATTTCTGTCTTGGTTCCAACACCATCAGTTGATGTTGCAAGTAGTGGCTTATTAAATTTTTTGAGTGCGCTTGCATCAAATAATCCTGCAAATCCACCAATACCGCCCATAACTTCAGGCCGTGATGCTTTGGCGATAGATGCCTTCATCAATTGAACTGCGCGATCTCCCGCATCAATATCAACGCCTGCATCTTTATATGTAGACATCAGCGACCGTGAACTTCCGTAACTTCAAGGCGTAACTTTCCTTCAGACATATCTTCTGGAATTTTGATTGGGTATTGACCAGTAAAACATGCACTACAAAGGCGATCTGACGCAATCTCTGTTGCCCCAACAAGGCCTTCAAGTGAGACATAGGCAAGAGAGTCAGCGCCAATAGAGCGTCTTATCTCTTCTGTATCAAGGCCACTAGCAATGAGTTCTGCGCGGGTAGCAAAATCAATTCCGTAAAAGCATGGCCACTTCACTGGTGGTGAAGAAATACGCACATGAATTTCTCGAGCACCAGCTTCTCTTAGCATACGAACAATTGCACGTTGAGTGTTCCCACGAACAATTGAATCATCAACAACAATGATTCGTTTGCCCTCAATGATTTCGCGCAATGGATTTAGCTTGAGGCGAATTCCTAATTGGCGGATAGTTTGTGAAGGTTGAATAAAAGTTCTACCAACATAGGAATTCTTGACAAGACCTAGCCCATAGGGAATGCCAGACTCTTTTGCATATCCAATTGCAGCTGGAGTTCCTGATTCTGGAACTGGAATTACAAGATCAGCATCTACTGGTGCTTCTCGAGCAAGTTGTGCGCCTATTTGCACGCGTGTTGCATGAATTCCGCGACCAGCAATTGTTGTATCTGGTCGCGCTAAATAAACATATTCAAAAAGGCAACCTTTCGGTTCTGGCTCTGACCAACGGTGAGAACGGATTCCATCTTCGTTTATTGCCAGGAATTCTCCGGGTTCAACTTCGCGTACAAAAGATGCACCGACAATATCTAGTGCGGCACTCTCTGATGCAACGACCCATCCACGTTCTAGTTTTCCAATAACAAGTGGGCGCACACCATGGCGATCACGCGCTGCATAAAGTGTGTTTTCATCCATAAAAACAATGGAAAAAGCGCCTTCTAATAAAGGCAATACAGCGAGTGCACTGGCTTCAACGTTTTTTTCATTTTGCAGTGCAATCAGCGCTGTCATAATTTCAGTATCAGTTGTCGCAACTCTTTCACTCTTTGTCGGAGCTGCTTCAAGTTTTTGTACGAGCTCTGAAAGGTCTCCTGTGTTTGTAAGGTTTCCATTGTGTGCCAGTGCAAGCGTTCCATATTTTGTAGGACGCAAAGTTGGTTGTGCATTGACCCACGTACTCGATCCAGTTGTGCTGTATCGGCAATGACCAATAGCAAGATTTCCTTTGAGTACCGCTAAATCACTTTCAGTAAATACTTGAGAGACAAG
>CAIZPZ010000117.1:0-1763 GCA_903934975.1 uncultured Actinomycetes bacterium
TCGCAGGCTCTCGATGCAATTTCTACTTCAGATGTCGAGTCAGCAATTGTCGTTGATAAGAGTCAGAAGCTCCGTCTTATTCTCAAGGCAGGCAAGACAATAAATGGTTCTAGCAAAGTTGAATCTTCATATGTGGCGCGACAAGAGCCAACAATTATTGATGCCCTTACAGGTAATCCACCGACAAAGGGTTGGAATGTAGATGTTCCAAGACAGTCGCTCTTGGTTTCATTCTTATTCTCTCTGGCACCAATTATATTGATTGGCTTGCTCTTCTTCTTCATGATGAGTCAAGCGCAAGGTGGAGGAAATCGTGTATTTCAATTTGGTCGATCTCGCGCAAAGCTTCAAAGCAACGATGTACCAAAGACAACATTCAAAGATGTTGCAGGTGCAGATGAAGCAATTGCAGAGCTCGAGGAGATAAAAGATTTTCTTGCTAATCCCGAAAAATATGGCGTACTCGGTGCAAAAATTCCTAAGGGTGTTTTACTTTATGGCCCTCCAGGAACTGGAAAAACTCTTCTGGCCCGCGCAGTTGCGGGCGAAGCAGGAGTTCCTTTCTATTCAATATCAGGCTCTGATTTTGTTGAAATGTTTGTAGGTGTTGGTGCTGCTCGAGTACGCGATTTATTCACACAAGCAAAAGAGAACTCACCATCAATTGTTTTTGTTGATGAAATCGATGCAGTGGGACGCCAACGCGGAGCAGGCATGGGCGGTGGTCACGATGAACGTGAACAAACACTTAATCAATTATTAGTTGAGATGGATGGCTTTGAAGAGAATACAAAAGTTATTTTAATCGCAGCAACTAACCGTCCCGATGTATTGGATCCAGCGCTCTTGCGTCCTGGTCGATTTGATCGCCAGATTGCAGTCGACCGTCCAGATCTCAAAGGTCGCGAAGAAATTCTCAAAGTTCATTCCAAGAATAAGCCAATTGATGAGAGCGTAGATCTGATTAATTATGCGCGCCGTACGCCAGGCTTTACCGGCGCTGATCTTGCAAACGTTCTCAATGAGGCTGCGCTACTTACTGCTCGCGAAGAAAAGAAGTTAATTACAAATACAGAACTTGATGAAGCAATTGATCGCGTGATGGCTGGACCACAACGTAAATCACGCATTATGAGTGATGATGAGCGTCGAGTAACGGCATATCACGAAGGAGGCCATGCACTTGTTGCATTCGCACTTCCACATACAGATCCAGTACACAAAATCACAATCATGCCTCGTGGTCGTGCCCTTGGTTACACAATGGTCTTGCCAGATGAAGATAAGTACTCAACAACTCGTAATCAATTGCTAGATCAACTGGCATACTCACTCGGCGGACGCGCAGCGGAAGAATTAATCTTCCATGATCCCTCCACCGGTGCTTCAAACGATATTGAAAAGGCAACAGCCCTTGCTCGCGCAATGGTTACTCAATATGGAATGACTGAGGCAATCGGTGCAATCAAATTGGGTGGTTCCGAGTCAGAGCCATTTATGGGACGCGACTTTGGCCATCAACGTGATTATTCTGAAAGTGTTGCAGGCATTGTTGATAGAGAAATTCGTACATTGATTGAGAATGCACACCAAGAGGCATTTGATATTTTGGTAGCCAACCGTGCAATCTTGGATGAGATGGTCCTTGTCTTACTAGATAAAGAAACAATCAATAAAGATGAGATTGCACAAATTTTCTCAAAGGTAAAAGCATGGCCGCGTCGTCCAGCATGGACAGGCTCTGCAACTCGTATACCTTCAGA
>CAIZPZ010000118.1:0-4600 GCA_903934975.1 uncultured Actinomycetes bacterium
GATTTCGTTCTTTCTCTAGATGGCGTTGAAAAGCGAGAAATATGCTCTCTAATTCATTGGCCACAGTAAAACTTTACTCGGGTTTGCGTCCCTGACGTAGGAGGCCGAAGGTGAGTGCATCTTCGAGCGCCATTGCAGATGCAGCAATAACGTTTTCATGAACGCCAATTGTGTTCCATTCACCCTTGCCATCACTTGTTTCAACTAATACACGAGTAATAGCGCCAGTGCCTAGGCGACCTTCAAGGATGCGAACTTTGTAATCAGTGAGTTCGAGAACAGATAACTCTGGATAAAGCTGCTGCAAACCTGCACGAAGGGCAGTATCGAATGCGTTGACTGGTCCGTTTCCAGTGCCCTCACAAGAAATCTTTTTACCGAGTGCGATGACAGTAACTTCTGCTTTAGTAACGATGCTCTGATCTTCGTCTCGCTCAGTTGTTGTTAGCCAATGTTCGATAGTGAAGAATTTTGGACGAGTGCCAGAGAGTTCTTCAAGAAGTAGCAGTTCGAATGAGGCATCAGCTGCTTCAAAAGTAAATCCGCGCGATTCCATCTCTTTGACGCGATCAACAACGCGACCGATGAGTTCGCGATCTCCCTTGAGATCAATGCCAAGTTCTTGAGATTTCAATTCAATAGATGCACGCCCTGCCATATCGGAGACAAGCATGCGCATATCGTTTCCGACAGAGAGTGGGTCCTCATGTTGGTAGAGAGATGGATCAACTTTGATTGCACTTGCATGCAAACCTGCCTTATGAGCAAATGCTGAAACACCAACGTATGGCTGGCGAGCACTTGGATTTACATTTGTTACCTCTGCAATTGCATGTGAAATTCTAAATGCTTCACGCAAAGATTGTGGTGGCAAAACTAATTGATTCTTCTTCAGTTCTAAGTTTGCAATGATTGTGACGAGGTCAGCGTTACCTGTGCGCTCACCGTAGCCGTTGAGTGTTCCCTGAACATGGGTAGCACCTGCCGCAATTGCAGCCATTGAGTTTGCAACTGCGCACCCTGTGTCATTGTGACAATGAATTCCAAGGCGAGCAGAACTAGCAGTTAGGACATCGTGGACAACTTGTGAGAGTTCATCGGGCAACATTCCGCCATTTGTATCGCAGAGTGCAATTACATCAGCGCCTGATTCTGCTGCAACCCGAACAACTTCTAGTGCGTATGCGCGATTATTTCGATAACCATCAAAGAAATGCTCTGCATCTAGAAAAACGCGCTGGCCTTCGGCAATAAGGTGAGTGACCGAATCACGAATCATTGCAAGGTTTTCATCCAGAGTTGTTTTCAGTGCTAAATCCACATGACGATCAAATGATTTTGCAACTAGCGTTACAGCAGGTGCTCCAGAATCACGAAGTGCTCCAAGTAGTGCGTCATCTGCTGCCTTTACATTCGGGCGACGAGTTGCACCAAATGCTACAAAAGTTGCATTCTTGAGGACTAATTCTTTTTTGGCGCGTGCAAAAAATTCTGTATCTTTTGGATTAGCTCCTGGCCAACCACCTTCAATAAAGCCGACACCTAGATCATCTAGATGGCGAGCAATTGCTAACTTGTCATGAACTGAAAGGTTGAGGCCTTCTTGTTGAGCGCCATCGCGAAGCGTAGTGTCGTAGATATGAAATGAATCAGATACGGGCATTTAGATAACCGCGTGCATCCACTTATGCGTATCTGCAATCTCCCCATGTTGTATTCCTAGAAGTGCATTTCGAATTTGCATTGTGATTTTTCCAGGTTGTCCATCACCTGTAACCCAGGTGCCCATGGTGCTTTTTGCTTGACCAACAGGTGAAACTACCGCTGCGGTTCCACATGCAAAAATTTCAGTGATGAGGCCACTTGCAACGCCGTCGCGCCAATCATCAATACTGATCATTGTCTCTTCAACTTTATAACCCAGATCTGCTGCAACGCTCAAAATTGAATCACGAGTAATACCTGGCAGTAAAGTTCCGGTGAGTTTCGGTGTCATAACTGTTGCATCTGCGCCAGTACCTTTGACGAAGTACAGGTTCATGCCACCCATCTCTTCAATCCATCTGCGCTCTACTGCATCAATCCATACAACTTGATCGCACCCTTGAGCTGCTGCTGCTTTTTGTGCAACGAGTGAGGCCGCATAGTTTCCGCCACACTTTGCTTCACCTGTACCACCAAGTGCTGCGCGAACATATTCAGTTGAAATCCAGACACTGACGGCCTTTGACGGATCAAAGTAAGCACCAACTGGTGTTGCAATCAACATATACAGGGCTTTATTTGATGGGCGAACACCTAGTCCAACTTCTGTTGCAAACATAAATGGGCGAAGATAAAGAGATTCACCAACTTTATTTGGCACCCAGCCACCATCGTGCTGAACAAGAGTCTCAACTGTTTCAAGAAATAAACTTTCTGGCATTTCAGGAAGTGCTAAACGTTTTGCAGAGCGCGCAAAGCGCTGTGCATTAGCTTCTGGACGAAAGAGTGCAATGCTCTTATCCGGTTGGCGATACGCCTTCATGCCTTCAAAGATTTCTTGGCCGTAATGAAAAACCGCAGTTGCAGGATCTAATGAAATAGGGCCATAAGGCTTTAGCTCTGGCTCGCCCCAACCATCCTTCTCACTCCACTCGCACACAACCATGTGATCTGTGTAGTACTTACCAAAACCACCTTCAGCAACGAGTGCGTCGCGAGTAGCGGCATCTTTTGCTTGTGGGTTGAGTGAAATTTTCATAATCAGAGGGCTGCGACGAGCGCATCTCCTATTTCACTCGTGCTGCGCTTTGCGCTACCGCGTGATGCTAAATCTTTTGCAACTGCGCGCTCTACATCGCGTGCAGCATCGCTTAGACCAAGGTGATCGAGCATCAAAGCAACTGACATAACTGTCGCTGTTGGATCAGCAATTCCTTTACCTGCAATATCTGGTGCAGAACCGTGTACTGGTTCAAACATCGATGGGAATTTCTTCTCAGGGTTGATATTTCCTGAAGCAGCTAAACCAATACCACCGCAAATTGCTGCGGCGATATCAGTGAGTAGATCTCCAAAAAGATTATCTGCAACAACAACATCGAAACGCTCTGGATTTGTAACCATAAACATTGCTGCTGCATCGGCGTGTAAATACTCAGTAGTTACAGTTGGATACTCTTTTGCAACTTCATTGAAAGTGCGAGTCCATAAATCTCCAGCATGAACGAGGACGTTGTTCTTATGAACCATCGTCAATTTCTTGCGCTCACGCAAAGTTGTTCGCTCAAATGCATCACGGATAACGCGCTCTACGCCGTGGCGAGTGTTGATGCTCTCTTCCGTTGCAACTTCACGCTCGGTGCCCATTGCAAAGTTTCCACCTGAACCGGCATATGGCCCTTCAGTCCCTTCGCGCACCACGATGAAATCAATAGGTTTATCTGTTGCTAGCGGTGTTGATATTCCTGGCATCAACTTTGCTGGGCGAAGATTTACATAGTGATCAAAGGCAAATCTGAGTTTGAGAATAATTCCTCGCTCAAGCACACCATTAGGAACACTGAAATCTCCGACTGCACCAAAGAGAATGACATCGTTTTTTGCAATTTCAGCAAGTACCGCATCTGACAGTGCCTCACCTGTTTTGCGCCAAGAAACCGCGCCTAATTCAAATGAAGTTTTTTCAAATGAAAGGTCATACTTTTTAGCAATTACATCTAAAACTTTGATTCCTTCGGCCACAACATCTGGACCGATTCCATCTCCGCCTATGACTGCAAGCTTTATGTTTTTCATTTGCTCTCCAAAGTTACAGAGCGAACAAGTTCAGCTCCTGTCCCCTTCGCAACTGATGCGACAAGTGCGTCGCTCACAACAGAATCAACAGTGATAGCCATAAGAGCCTCACCGCCTGCCTTGTTACGTGCTACTTGCATGCCAGCAATATTGATACCGGCGCTTCCCAATAAGTTACCTACAGTGCCGACAATTCCTGGGCGGTCTGTGTAACGAAGGAATAGCAAGTTATCTGTTGGTGGAAGATCAAGATCAAATGTATCAATTGCGATAATTTTCTCAACTTTACGAATACCCATAAGAGTTCCATCAACAGTGATTGACTTTCCATTGCTAAGTGCGCAATGCAAAGAGATCATGCTGCGATATTCAGGACTCACTTGATCGGTATCAACAGTTGAAGAAATCCCACGCTCTGCTGCAATACCTGGAGCGTTGACGTAGGTGATTTCTTCAGCACCAGTTGCAATGAGTGCGCCTTTGAGTGCGCTCACTGCCAAGATTGAAGAATCGTGACCGGAGATATCACCACGAACATGAACATCCATGCTTACAGGTAATTCGCCAGCAAGTGCTGTTGCAAGTTGGGCCATCTTCTCAACGAGTGGAAGTGATGGGCGAATATCTTCGTGGATTGCTCCACCTTTAACATTGACTGCATCAGGAACTAGTTCTCCAGCAAGTGCTTTTCGAACAGAGACTGCAACGGCAATTCCTGCACGCTCTTGCGCTTCATCAGTTGATGCACCCAAGTGCGGTGTTGCAACAACTTGATCGAGTGTGAAAAGTGGTGAGTCAGTACATGGCTCTGTTGCAAAAA
>CAIZPZ010000119.1:0-15975 GCA_903934975.1 uncultured Actinomycetes bacterium
ACTTGTGCACCTGTCAGAGTTGCAACATCAATGATTCCGTCGAGTTTTGGATTTACTTTTTGTGCCTTCATCAATGCATCGGCGAGGACTAAACGACCTTCTGCATCTGGATTGAGAACTTCTACAGTTTTTCCTCCGAAAATTGTGATGATGTCACTTGGTCGAGTTGCATTATCACTGACCATATTTTCAGCAAGTGGCGCCCATGCATCAATTGCGATTGGAAGTTTCAACGTTGCAATCGCAAGCACTGCCGCGCACACAGCGGCCGCACCGCTCATATCTGATTTCATCGCTTCCATACCTTGTGCAGGTTTGAGTGCGAGGCCGCCAGTATCAAAGGTGATTCCTTTACCAACGAATGCATAACTCTTCTTTGGTTTTAGTGGAGTGTATGAAATGTGCATCAGGCGTGGGGGATTGGCTGAACCTTGTCCAACTCCGATAATTCCACCAAAACCTTGAGATTTGAGTTGCTTCTCATCCCAGATTGTTACTTTCAAGCGAGCTTTAGCACCACCCGCGCTCTTTACTGCAGCACTGACTTTTTTCGTAAATGAATCAGGAGTCAAGTGACTTGGTGGAGTATTGATCAGATCTCGTACAAGGTGCGTGTACAGCGCAATCACTTCTGCGCGTTCGGCAACATCTTTTGAATCCTTCTTCGATGCTAATGCGCTGTGAATAGTTATATGTGAAAGAGGTGCCTTCTGATCACTCTTTGATGTACCACGAAATTCCGTAAAGGCATACGCACCAAGGGCAGCGCCTTCGGCAACTGCTGTAAGTGATTCTTGGTTAGGAGTTGGTAGTGCAAAAGTTGCACTCTTTGTTCCATCGAGTGAGCGCGATGCTGCACCTGCTGCGCGACGAAGAGTTTCGTGGCTATAGGCATTGGATTTTGTGCCAAGTCCAGTAAAGACAAGAACTCGCACAAAGCTACTTGGAATCTTTACGATCTCATCGACTTTACCTGTTGCACCCATATCGCTAAGGAGTGCAAGTAGCGCTTTGGCGTCGAGAGATAAGTCGCCGCCTTCGATAGCAATTCCGCCTTTGGGATTACTTGCAAGACCGATTACTAAAACATCATCTTTTACGATTCCATCAGAGAGGCGAATTTTAGACATGAGGAGAGCCTAATAGAGAGGCAAGCAGAATTCATATTGCTAGATTGGCGCAATGAAGAATTCACCCCTCCACGATAAGCATCTTGCTCTCAGCGCCAAGATGGCCGACTTTGGGGGCTGGCTCATGCCTATTGAATATCCAGGAGCAGGAGTTCTTGCCGAACATAGCGCCGTTCGTGAATCGGTTGGAATATTTGATGTTTCACATTTAGGTAAAGCGTCAGTGCGTGGAGTCGGTGCGCTCGAATTTCTCAATGCAACTTTTACAAATGATCTAGATCGCATCACCGATGGAATGGCTCAATACACAATGTTGTGTACACCCCAAGGTGGAGTCATCGATGACCTCATTGTTTATCGAAATAGTGCGCAAGATCTTTTTCTTGTTCCAAATGCATCCAATACTTCGGCAGTAGTAGATGTTCTAGTAAAGAGTGCACCTGCAGGAATTGTTGTTGAAAATCTTCATGAGTCATATGCCGTCATTGCCGTACAGGGTCCTAAATCTGCAGATGTTCTTGCAGCGCTGGGAATCAAATCCGATATTGATTACATGAGTTTTTCACATGTAACTATTGGCAATAAAGATGTGATTTTGTGTCGCACCGGTTACACAGGTGAATTTGGATACGAGTTACTTCCATCCTGGAGCGACGCAGCCGATGTATGGGATGCCCTCGTCGAAATAATTACTCCCATGGGCGGGCAAGTTTGCGGGCTGGGAGCACGCGACACATTGCGAACTGAAATGGGTTATCCACTCCATGGTCACGAATTGAGTTTAGAAATTTCACCCGTTGAAGGTGGAGCCCCGTGGGCAGTTGGCTGGAAGAAAGAGAGTTTTATCGGTAGCGAAGTACTACGAGGACAGAAAGAGAAAGGCGCTCCTCGTGTGATGCATGCTCTCGTTTCACTAGATCGCGGTATTCCACGTGCGAATATGAGTGTGAAGAATCAGAGCGGTGAAGTTGTCGGGGAAATTACTAGCGGAACTTTTTCTCCAACGCTAAAAAAGGGAATTGCTCTCGCACTTCTCTCACCCTCTGTTTCAATTGGTGATCAGGTTACTATCGATGTTCGAGGACGCGACTCTCTTGCGCAAGTTACTAAAGCGCCTTTAGTTCCTTCGCACGTTCGATAGCGGCGCTCTTACTTTCCACGAATTCAATAGGCGTTACAAATGCTGCTCTAAATTTCGTTCTGCGAAGCGCTCCAAGAATCGCAGGAGCACTAAGAATTATCAGCGTGCTGGTAAGAATTGCACGAGGAACATCCCACGCCATTGAAGTAGCAAAATGGAAAACAATAAATCGGTTGAGATTAGTAGCGATATCACCATTGGGAATGTAGGAAAGTTGAGTCTCTAGACCAAGTGCCCAGGGCCAAAATTGAAGATCCATGAGAAGTCCGAAAATAAAAGATGCTGCAATTGCATATAGAACCAATAGAAATATCTCTGGCTTTCCTCGAATCTTCTTTGGCAACCAACCGGCAAAGAGTCCGATCCAGCCTGCTGCAAATAATTGATAACCGAGCCATGGACCGATACCACCAGTGAGTAATGCAGATGTAAGAATTGATGTGAGTCCCAAAATAAATCCAAAGGATGAACCAAAGACCCGTGCACTCAAAATGAGAACAAACCACATCGGTTCAATTCCAACGGCGCCAGCACCAAGGGGACGAAGCGCGGCAACAATCGCGGTGAGTACGCCAAGGAGTGCTATAGATTTTGCATCTAAGGAGTCATTGCTTATTTCAATAATGACCAACGCAATCGCAAAGGCCGATGCAGCCCAAAAAAAGATTGATGCAACTGGAATTGATGTGGTCTTTATGAGAAAGGGCCAAATGAAGCCGAATGCACTGATAGCAGAAGTGAGCGAGAGTACGAATAAGGTTCGCGGGCGAAAGCGTACTAGCGCAGAAGTTTTCATTGATTGACGTCCAAAGCTTTCATAACATCTTTTACCGTCAGCCAAGGCTGCGGCGACATAACTTTTGCCACTTGTGGGGCGAATGCGGGGGACGAAAGAAGCACATCGAGAGTTTTACCATCTGCGACGCAATCGCCATCTGCTAAAAATATGACTCGAGTTGCAAGCTCTGCAACTAGTTCAACATCGTGGGTTGCAAGAATTACGGTACGACCTAGAACTCGGGCATAGCGCAAGAGAGTGTTCACTAAATGGTTTTTGGCTTGATAATCCAAACCTCGTGTTGGCTCATCTAAAATTAGAATTTTTGGTTTAGCAGAAAGTACAACGCTGAGAGCAAGTGCTAAACGCTGACCCTCTGATAAATCTCGTGGATGCGTGTTAGCTGAAATCCCGGGAACAAGTTCGTTCAAAAGTTCAAAGGTTGCGCCTTCTTCAATTTCATTATCAACATCTGCTTGCTGACATTCCATGATGACGCTTTGTCCATAGAGCAGATCACTTGGCTCTTGTGGAATAAAGCCAATAGTTTCCCGACGCTGTGAACCCGAAATTGTGAGTGGGTTATTGCCTAGGACCGAAACGGATCCAGAAGTTGCTTCATGGAGGCCAACAATAGTTTTGAGGAGTGAACTCTTACCCGCACCGTTGCGACCCATAAGCGCTATTACTTCTCCTGCGCATATTTTGATATCAATATCTGTGAGCACTGCCTTGTTTGCAAAGGAGAGAGAAAGATCATTCAGTTCTATTGCAATCTCATTCGATACCTCAAGTGCTTCAATATTCTGAGAATAAGTTCCACCACGAATCTGTTCACTCATTCGTCGCATATCGCGCACAGTGAGTCCAACATCTTCTAGACCAAGGGCTCGCGCTAAATGAACAATCGGTGGAGCAATATCGGAGTCACTCATTATTTGAGCCGGTGTGCCAACACGAGTATTTCCAAGGCCATCGATATGAACGATGCGATCTGCAAATTGAATGACACGTTCTAATCTATGTTCGGCGACAATAACAGTGAGCCCAAGGTCGTGTACTAAGCGATGCAAAATAGAGAGAACCTCCTCTGCCGCGATTGGGTCTAGCGCACTCGTTGGTTCATCGAGTACCAAAACTTTAGGATGCATAACAAGTGCGCTACCTATTGCCACACGTTGTTGCTCACCACCACTGAGTGTTGTAAGTGAGCGATTGCGCAGCGGAGCCAAACTCAACAGATCAAGAATTTCTTCAACTCTTTTACGCATTACATCGGGTGAGACGTTGAGTGATTCCATTCCAAATGCAAGCTCTTCTTCAACGGTATCTGCTACAAAACCATTGATTGGATTTTGGCCAACAATTCCGATGAGATGGGCTAAACCACCAGGCTTGACTGATTGCGTAGAGATGCCATCAACGCTGATATCGCCAGCCAAAATTCCACCCGTGTGATGGGGGACAAGACCATTGATGAGTCGCAATAGTGAAGATTTGCCTGAACCCGTTGGGCCGATGACCAAGACAAATTCGCCCTCATCAATAGTGAGTGAAAGGTTTTCCAACACCGTTTTAGTTGAATTGGGATAAATAAGAGAGACAGCGGCAAAAGTAATCATGAGGCAGGAACCACAACTCTGCGCTTGAAAAGAAGAAATGGCGCTACAACGCTGAGCAAAATAAGTGCGGGGGAGAAAAGCGTGAGTGCACTTGTCGCGATGATGAGTGAGTCACCCGGATTCCATGAGATGGCCCGATATCTAGAACGAACTCGTGTAAATCCATAGCCGCGCGAATCCATAGCCGCAGCAAGATCTAATGAACGAGCAAGTGATTCCTCGAGAAGTGGAATCAATATTTTTTTGAAGGAGAGTTTTTGGCCACGAAGGTACTGCGCATCTCTAATTCTTGAAATACTGGTTACAAATTGTGGAACTAGTGAGGTTGCAATTACGAGAGCTAATCCAAATTGGTAGATTGCGAAAGGCAGAACACGTAGCAAACGATGTGGGCTTGTAAGTGAAGAGGCAGCTGCAAAACAAATAATTATTGCCGCAAGAATTACACCTTCACGAGCTGTTGAGAATAATCTCTCTTGAGTTACAGCGCCACCGATTCGAATTCCCGCCATCCACTCAGGAAGGGGAAGTATTGGTAGTCGAAATAATGTCGTTCCCGGTATTGGAGTTCCGATGAGAACTCCAAAGGTTGTACGAATAATCAATATCCAGAGTCCAAGTTTTAGACCTGATTCAAAACTACGAGACCAGGGTGCATCAGTTCTAAATATTCGAACAACTAGATACGCGCAACCCACCACCGCGATTGCAAGCAAAGGATTATTTCCCCGAGCTATTCCAATTGCGAGAGTGATAGACCAGATCCACCACGTAAGTGGGTGGCGCGCATCTGTCATCTAGTTATTGTTTTTTCTTTGGCAAAAGTGCCTTAGGGGTATCGACTTCAATACCGCACTCTTTTGCTGGGTACCCATTGATTCCACAGATCATTCCTGAGGCTGTTGCGCGAATCTTTGCTCCAGCGGCCAAAACATCTGCACCGATAGATTTTGTATCAGTGACGATGCAACTCTTGATTATTGATGGAGTTTTTTCATCAGTTGGACGCAAAAATGCAGAACCAAAATCAATGACTAATCCAATTCTCTTCTTACCTGCGACAGCCTTTGTTTTTCCACAAAGATATTTAAATGATGGAACAACGCGTGGCTTGGCAGCATCTGGAACGGTGTCGCCAGAGAAAGTAAATGCCCATCCTTCAACTGCGCCATCGGCTACATTTGTAGTTGGTCCTGTCATGGCATATGTCCATGCTGATGTTCCAGGTGCACTTTGATAGTAACCCCAATAGCGATAGCCCTTATCGGCTGCGCTACTTGCTGGAATTGTTATCACTGATGTTGCAAAGAGCGTTGCGATTGTTACTGTATAAAGAAATTTTCTCATTACTGTGGAGCCTCTCAATAAAACGGGAGTCTCACAGGGGCAGAACCGAACTTGGGTGACATATCGTCACTGACGTAAGGACTACACCCCGCAAACCTCGGCGGGTGTTTGTCAAAAACAATCATCATCTTCAGGTAATCCGACTTAGCTATCTCAATATTGAGAGGCCTTACGGTTGCGGGTCAGCCTCGGATTTGCACCGAAATTCCCCCGAAGAGCGATCTATGAAGTTGTGGCGTAACCAAACCATAGCCAGCGGGACTTGGCAACACGACGCGCACACTTTAGAGTCAGGGCGTCATTTAGATTTAAAACGAGGGAGTCAATCATGGAATATCGTCGCCTGGGTAGTACTGGAATGTATGTCTCTGAAATTTCATACGGCAACTGGATTACACATGGTTCACAGGTTGAATCAGATGCTGCAATCAAATGCGTAAAGACAGCCTACGAATTGGGAATTACTACTTTTGATACTGCAGATGTTTATGCAGGTACAAAGGCGGAGACAGTTCTTGGAAAAGCGCTCAAAGGCATGCGCCGTGAGTCATATGAGTTATTTACAAAGGTGTACTGGCCAACAGGTACAGGTAAGAATGATCGCGGTCTTTCACGCAAGCACATCATCGAATCATGTAATGCTTCCCTCAAGCGTTTACAAACTGATCACATTGACCTGTACCAAATGCACCGCTTTGATTATGAAACTCCAGTAGAAGAATCACTCAGCGCCTTTGATGACTTGATCCGCGCGGGCAAAGTTCACTACATTGGTTTTTCTGAATGGAATGCACCTCAGATTGCGAATGCACTCAAGATTCAAGATGAGCGCGGTTACAACCGCTTTGTTTCAAGCCAGCCACAGTATTCAGCTCTATGGCGTGTTATCGAGGCAGAAGTTGTTCCACTTTCGATCAAAGAAGGTATTGGACAAATCGTTTGGTCTCCAATGGCTCAAGGAATTTTGAGTGGTAAGTATTTGCCAGGAAAGAAAGCACCAGCAGGCTCACGTGCAACAGATAAGAAGAGCGGTGCTGGAATGATCTCTGGCTGGATGCGCGATGAAGTACTCACCGCCGTTCAAAAACTCAAGCCTATTGCTGAAGAAGCAGGCCTGAGCATGTCTCAAATGGCGATTGCTTGGGTTCTACAGAATCCAAATGTATCTAGCGCGATCATGGGAGCGACTACTCCAAAGCAAGTAAAGGAGAATGTAAAGGCTTCTGGAATCAAACTTTCAGCCGACACAATGAAGGCAATTGATAAGGCTCTTGGAAATCTTCCCGAGAAGGATCCAAAGAAGAACGAGAGTCCAAATCCTCGCGCCTAGTTAGAAGTTTGTATCTCCAACTTTGTGCATTGGCTTAGGTGCGCGTAAACGGCGCATCTGAGTCGACCGCAACCATGCATACATTCCAAGTCCCTTTGAGATTTCATTAGGGAATTTCTCGGCTACCAGTTTTTTGATTTTGCGACCAAGAATAAAACCATCCACCACTGCGACAAGAAGAACTGAATACATCAGTGCGACAGAGCCAAGTTGTACTGCTGGAATTGGGATCAGTGTGAGTACAAGTACTACGAAGATGATTGGTAAGAAATATTCGCCGATAGATCTGCGTGAGTCAACATAGTTGCGCACAAAGCGACGAGCGGGTCCACGATCGCGAGCAGGGAGTGCATTTTCATCCCCGCGCATATATGCAATGCGATTTGCCTGACGAGCAGCCAATGCGTTTGCTTTTGCCTTTTTCTTCTCTTCTTTAGTTTTCACTGGCGCAAGAGATGAAACTATGCGCTTGGACTCAGCCTCTTTACGCTTTGGCGTAGGGCGACCCTTTTTTGCTGAACCGTTATCTGAACTTGTCATAGCGAGAACTATAGAGCCAGCATTCTTTCAAGCGCGAGTTTAGAGAAGCGCGCAACCTCATCGGAGACCTGAATTTGGTTGACTACGTGGTTTGCGACGAGAGATTCCATGGCCCAGACCAAGTGTGGCAAGTCAATTCGATTCATTGTTGAGCAGTAGCAGACTGCCTTATCGAGAAAATAGATCTCTTTATCAAGATTATTTTTTGCAAGACGTGAGACGAGGTTGAGTTCTGTTCCTATCGCCCATTTGCTGCCAGCGGGGGAGTTGTTCACTGTCTGAATGATTTTCTCAGTTGAACCAACAACATCTGCTGCTGATACAACATCATGCTGGCACTCAGGATGTACAAGGACTTGAACACCTTGGACGCGTGAGCGAATCTCTTTGACTGAATCGAGAGTAAATCGTCCATGAACAGAGCAATGTCCACGCCACAAAATGACTTTCGCTTTCTGTATCTCTTGCGCTGTGAGCCCACCCATTGGCTTCCATGGATTCCACAAAACACAATCATCTAGTGAGAGTCCAAGTGATAAAACTGCAGTGTTTCTACCTAAATGTTGATCCGGCAAGAAAAGAATTTTTTCGCCTTGCTCTAGTGCCCAACGCATTGTCTTTTCAGCATTAGAAGAAGTACATATTGTTCCGCCATGTTCGCCAGTAAAACTCTTGATAGCAGCAGATGAATTCATGTAGGTGACTGGAATCGTCTTTGCTGCAACGCCAACTTCTTCCAAAGATTTCCAGCATTGGTTTACTTGATTCGCTGTTGCCATATCTGCCATCGAACATCCTGCGGCAAGGTCTGGAAGAATTACTTTCTGATTCGCTGATGTAAGAATATCTGCGCTTTCAGCCATGAAGTGAACACCGCAAAAAATCACGTACTCTGCACTACTTTGCGCAGCAGCTGCTTGAGCAAGTTTGAATGAGTCACCAGTGATATCTGCGAACTCAATAACTTCATCGCGTTGGTAATGATGGCCTAGAACTATTGCGCGATCACCTAAGGCGGCGCGGGCAATTCTTGCTCTCTGTACAAGGTCAGGGTCGCTAGCTTCTGGAAGAGCCCCAGTACAAGAGACGCCTCGTTGACTTGCAAGGTCGGCTCCTTGACCAAGGAGAAGTAAGTCACTCAATGCCATATGCGTATTCTCTCTCAATTTTAGTGTTTGTGTCGCCTCGATAAGGCGATGGCGGTAGAGTTATGCCTTGAAACGGGGAGAAAAAATGACAACTGAGACATCAAGCACCACAAGTACAACAACAGGAATTGCACTCACAGATGTAGCCGCTGCAAAGGTAGCCGCACTTCTTGCTCAAGAGGGTCGCGATGATCTCAATCTTCGCGTTGCAGTTCAGCCTGGTGGATGCTCTGGTCTTAAATACCAACTCTATTTCGATGATCGCAATATGGATGGCGATGTAGTTCGCGAATTTGGCGCTGTCAAAGTTATTACTGACAAGATGAGTGATCCATACCTTTCTGGTGCAACTATTGATTTCGTTGACACTATCGAGAAGCAGGGTTTCACAATTGATAATCCCAATGCACAAGGTTCTTGTGCGTGCGGCGATTCATTCAACTAATTTCTCCTGCGTTACACCCTAGTATCGCCTCATGAAAATAGGCGTTGCAGGTTCAGTCGGTATCGACCATCTCATGACTTTTTCGGGAAAATTTACTGATTCCCTTGTAGAAGGTTCCCTTGAGAAAGTTTCACTCTCCTTCCTTGTCGATAGTTTAGATATTCGCCGCGGTGGATGTGCTGCCAACATTGTTTACGGCATGGGCGTACTCGGACTCAACCCAGTTCTAATCGCAGCCGTTGGCGTCGATTGGGCAGATTACGATGCGTGGCTAGTTCGTCACGGTGTTGATACAGCACACGTATGGAAATCTAAAGAGCTCTACACATCTCGCTTTATGGTGACAACAGATACCGAACTCAATCAGATTGCCTCTTTTTTTCCTGGAGCAATGAGTGAGGCTAGAAATATTGAATTAGCCCCCATTATGGAAAAGACTGGTCGTTTCGACATGGTCGTTATTTCACCTGATGACCCAGAGGCGATGCTTCGCCATTCTGAGGTATGTCGTAGTGAGGGAATTGCTTTTGCTGCCGATCCTTCACAGCAGATGGCGCGCATGAGTGGTGATGAAATCAAATTACTTATCGATGGCGCAACGTATCTCTTTCTCAATGAATACGAACTTGCATTAGCGATGCAAAAAACTGGATGGACAGATGCCCAGATTTTATCCCGTGTGAAATATCGCGTTGTAACTCATGGCTCTCAAGGCGCTGTTGTTGAAGGCTCAGGAGAAGAATCGATACGAGTCGGTGTTCCGAAAGAGAGAGCAAAGATAGATCCAACTGGAGTTGGTGATTCATTTAGATCAGGATTTATTGCCGGCCTTGCGTGGGGTCTGAGTCACGAGAGATGCGCGCAATTGGGTTCCATGATTGCCACATATGTTATTGAAACACTAGGAACACAGGAATATCGCTTTACAAATGAAGAATTTGTTGCCCGATTCAAGCAGGCTTACGGAGATAGTGCTGCTGGCGAGATTGCGGCCCATATTGGTGGGGCTAAGTAATTACTTTTTAGTTACTTGAAAACTCGCTTCACCAATTTGTACTGCTGAGTTATTAGTCATTCGTGCCCACGCCAGTAAATCTGGAAGTGTTGCTGGGTCATCGCTGAGCAAGGTAATTGATTCTCCCGGTGCGATCGCAGAGATTGCTGCAGCGCAATCAATAATCGGTGCGGGGCAACGCTTTCCTCGACTATCTACTTCCTTCAATTTTTTGCTCTCATCGAAGTTACCGATTCAATGATGGCGTTGGCTAATTCATCAATCTCTTGGCTCGTCGTACCCCTATGAATCGTCACGCGAATATTTCCGTGAGTAAGTACTCCCATCGCAGCTAATACATGGCTTGGTGCTAAATCATCTGAAGTACATGCAGAGCCCGAATCTAGATCGAAGCCCCTAATGGAGAGCTCGCGCAATAGCTCTTCTCCATGGCAATAAAGAAATGAGAATGAAGAAATATGAGAAAGTGAAGAATCTACATCCCCAGCAATATCGCAGTCGTTGATTGAGTTTTTGATTCGCATACGCAGATGATTATTCAAATCACGTAGTCGAAGATCTTCGTTGAGATCAGATTTCCATGCTTCGAGTGCGACAACGGAGGAGAGAAGTAGTGGTAGTGAGTAGCTCTGTGGAACTCGAGAAATCCCAATATGTGGCAATGGGTTTTTCCATTCTTTGGAATTTCGAATAGCCAGAACTGCAATACCGGCAGGGCCAGACCATGACGTGGAATCAAAGAGCGCGCTATCCCATCGCGCAGGCATCAGGGAAATATCTGGCGTTGTAGTTGAATCACAGGCAATATGCGCGCGTGGAAATAGTGCGCAAATTTTTTCGACCTGAGAAATTACTCCGGTCTCACCATTAGCAATCTGTAGAGATAAAACTCCCGCTCCGTCGTAGTGGGAGCACTCAATATTTCCGTCGATATCTACGGGTAGCTCTATTGGCGTAAATGCCCGCGCCGTAGCTATTACTTCACTTCTCGATGTTGCTGCATAGAAAATCTTTGAATCAGGGGCTGTAGTGAGTCCAGCAATCGATAAGTAATGGCCAAGAAGGGGTTCACCCAGAATCTCTATCTCATCAAGGCGCACAGAGAGTTGAAATGCAATTGATTCAAGGGCCTCTTGGCGCATGTGATGAGCCTTTGATGAGGGGGATGAGAGTTTGCGTGGATCTGCCCATCCGGCATCAAAGGCAGCCAACAGTGCGCCTTGTGCTTTTGGATGCAAAGGGCTCTCTTTTTGGAAATTTCCTGTGACACGAACCACCTGCGTGAGATTACTATCGATTAGGCGGTCAGCGTAAATACGCCACTATTCTTACCCTATGAGCAAAGAGCAACCACAGGGACGTTCTCCCTTTCGCTGGTTGCTTCTTCTCGCACCAGCCCTCATGGGACTAACGGGTTGTTCCAAAGTTTCAGGACTGGGCTTTGAAGAAAATCTTTCAAGCGTCAATGACATCTCACTTTCCTTATGGCAAGGCGCATGGATTGCAGCCGGTGTTGTAGGTGTAATCACTTTAATCTTGATCATCTGGCCAGCTATTTTTCATCGTAAAAAAGTTGGTGGCCCGGAATTTCCTAAACAAACTCAGTACAACGTTCCTGTTGAAATTGCTTACACAATAATTCCATTCATCATCGTTGCGGTTCTCTTTTACTTCACCGCCGTGAAGCAGAACGAGATAACTGAAAAATCTCCTTCCACTGTTGCCCACGAAATTGGCGTTGAAGGAATTCAATGGTCGTGGCAATTTTCCTACCCTGAGGCTGGTCCGAAGGCAGTAGTCACGGGAACTCCAGCACAGCCACCAACTCTTTATGTCCCTCTGGGAGAACGTGTTCGTTACACAATCACTGCAAATGATGTTGTGCACGGATTTTGGATTCCTGCATTCATGATTCAGATACAAAATCTTCCAGGAGTTACGAATTACATTGAATTTACTGCCAACAAACTCGGGAGCTTCCCGGGTCGATGCAACATTCTTTGCGGAAGAAACCACACTCAGATGATTTTTACAGTCAAAGTTGTAACGCCGGCCGAATATCAGAGTTATCTTGAAACATTGAAGGGGGCCGTTCTATGACAACGTATGCACAACGCCCAACAGTTGCCGCAGGTGGATTAGTCCCCACACGTAAGGGAAGTAGTTTTGTAAAGTTTGTTACAAGTACAGATCATAAAACTATTGGGTATCTGTATCTGATTACCTCATTTGCATGGTTCCTCATCGGTGGAATCCTTGCTTTGGTACTTCGCTCAGAGCTAGCGCGTCCAGGTATGCAGTTCTTGAGTAATGAGCAGTACAACCAAATTTTCACAATGCACGGCACAATCATGCTTTTGATGTTTGCTACTCCACTCTTTGTTGGATTTGCCAACGTGATCATGCCGCTACAAATTGGTGCAGCAGATGTTGCTTTCCCTCGATTGAACATGCTCTCGTACTGGCTCTATCTCTTTGGTGGCCTTATGGCATTTGCTGGTTTCCTCAGTCCCGGGGGAGCGGCATCATTTGGTTGGACTGCTTACGCTCCACTTTCTAACTCAACATATTCACCAGGTATCGGTGGAGATCTTTGGGTGATGGGTCTTGCAATTGGTGGAATTGGAACAATTCTCGGCGGCGTAAATTTCATTACAACTATTTTCACAATGCGCGCACCTGGTATGACAATGTTTAGAATGTCGATCTTTTCTTGGAACGTTCTGCTCACATCAATCTTGGTACTACTTGCATTCCCACCACTAGCTGTTGCACTCCTTGGTTTGGAATCAGACAGACTCTTTGGTTCGCATCTATTTGATCCAGCTAATGGCGGGGCGATGCTGTGGCAACACTTATTTTGGTTCTTTGGTCATCCAGAGGTTTATATCTTGGCACTTCCATTCTTTGGAATTGCTACTGAAATTCTTCCTGTCTTTAGTCGCAAACCAATCTTTGGATATAAGGGATTGATTGCAGCAACAATTGCAATTGCAGCACTTTCAGTTTCAGTCTGGGCCCACCATATGTTTGCTAGCGGACAAGTGTTGCTGCCCTTCTTCTCCTTTATGACTTTTCTCATCGGTATTCCAACAGGTGTGAAATTCTTCAACTGGATCGGCACAATGTGGCGCGGTCATGTCTCCTTTGAAACACCTATGTTGTGGGTAATGGGATTCTTAGTGACATTTCTTTTTGGTGGGCTCACAGGAATCATTCTGGCTTCACCACCACTTGATTTTGCGGTCTCGGCTTCTTATTTCGTTGTAGCGCATTTCCACTATGTGCTCTTTGGAACAGTTGTATTTGCAATGTTTGCAGGCTTCTATTTCTGGTGGCCAAAGATGACAGGACGCATGCTCAATGAACGTCTTGGAAAGATCCACTTCTGGACAACATTCTTTGGCTTCCACCTCACATTCCTTATCCAGCACTGGTTAGGTATCAAAGGTTTCCCACGTCGTTACGCCGACTATCTTCCAACTGATGGCTTTACATTTATGAATACTGTTTCAACAATTGGTTCATTCTTGCTCGCCTTCTCGATGATTCCATTTATGATAAATATTTGGATCACACGTAACGCACCACTTGTAGAGTGCGATGACCCATGGGGATACGGTTCATCATTAGAGTGGGCTACATCGTGCCCACCACCTCGACATAACTTCTTATCGATGCCTCGCATCAGTAGTGAGCGTCCCGCATTTGATTTACACCACCCACATATAAAAACTGAGGGGCACTAATTCGTGGTAACTAACTGGCGCTTATTTGGTGGGCTTTCAATTTTCTATGTCTTCATCACTATTGTTTATTGGCAAGTCGATGGTGAGCCACTTGGTATTACAGCGATGCTTCTCTCTGCTTTTTTGGCGGGCATGGTCGGATTTTATGTTTGGTTTACACAACGTCGAATCGGTACAACGCTTCCCGAAGATGATGTAGAAGCAGAGATATCAGATGGCGCGGGCGAACTTGGTTTTTATAGTCCACATTCATGGTGGCCTCTACCCGTTGCACTAAGCATGTGCGTTGCGGGTATGGGCTTGATCATCGGTTGGTGGCTCACCCTTATTGGATTCTCAGTCTTGGTTATTAGCATCATTGGAATGGTTACAGAGTACGAAAAGCCCCTTTCAACCTCTTCACATTAATATCTAGGTGAGTAAGGTTTTTGGGCGCATTGCGCCTTTTCTTTTCGTCCTTCTGTGGAGTACTGGCTTTATCGGTGTGAAATACGGAATTCCATATTCGCCACCTTTCACATTCGTAGCGCTACGCATGCTTATTGCTGCGCCACTTCTCGCACTGATTGCAATTATGGTCAATAAGAGATTCGAAATATCTCGTGCAATCTTTATTCAATCAAGTGCAATTGGACTCACCCTGCATGCCGCATATCTTGGAGGCTGTTTCTACGCGGTAAGTAGGGGATTGCCGGCGGGAATAGTTGCTCTCATAGTCAGCGTGCAACCTGTGTTGGTCTCTGTTTTTGCTGCGGTTTTTCTCAAGGAAGAACTTAGCGGGAGAAAAATCGCGGGATTGCTCTTAGGTCTACTTGGTTTAGTTATCGTGCTCGCTCCACGAATCACAATAGATTCAGATATTCCATTGATAGCACTTGCTGGTTGCGTTATAGCCCTTATTGGTGGAACAAGTGGAACGATCTTGCAGAAGCGATTCGGAAGCGAGCTTCCGGTTCTTTCTTCTACCTCAATTCAGTATGCAATGACTGCACTATCTATAGGAGCTCTTGCACTTATTTCCGAGGATGTTTCTGTCACGTGGGATCCACGTTTTGTCTTTTCGCTAGTCTGGCTCATCGTCGTACTTTCGGTCGGCGCAATATTGCTTCTCTTCTATTTGTTGCGTGATGGAAGCGCAGCTAGCGTCTCTTCTTATTACTATTTAGTTCCACCCGTAACTGCCATCGAGGCTTATTTCCTCTTCGGTGAGAAGGTAAGCATGTATGGCTTTATAGGAACCCTTATTACAGTTATCGGGGTGTGGTTAGTTGTAGCAAAGCGGGCTAGTGGTGCTCAATCTCTTTGAGATCTTGCGCGTTCACCTTAGGAACCGCAACTGCGTGTGCACGACTCATACGATTACGTAATTTATTCTTGATAGCACCTGGGCGCTTCACACCACGTTCATCAGTCTCGCTAAGTGCTAGAGGTACTGGCTGCTCGTGTTGCGTCAGTGTCCATGCCTTTTCGGCAGAAATAGGTTCGTGAATTTCAACAAATTCACCACTTGGCAAGCGCATCAAAGTTCCTGTTTCGCGTCCATGCAGAACTAAATCACGGTCTGCTCGCTGCAAAGATAGGCAGAGTCGCTTGGTAACAACGAATGCGATCGGTGGCAAAACCAGGATTCCAATACGACTAAACCACATCATTTGGTTGATAGTCAGATTGAATGTCGTTGCAATAATGTCATTTCCGCCATTGAGCAAAGCAACGATTGTAAATGTTAG
>CAIZPZ010000120.1:0-2969 GCA_903934975.1 uncultured Actinomycetes bacterium
CCAGAGCGCACTGAATATCAGCCAGTAAACGTTTCAACAATCAATGCACTTTATCCAAAGGGTGGCGCTGTCACTGTTGCGGATTTAATTGCAAAGGGCGCTGTTCGTGATGGTTATCCAATCAAGGTTCTTGGTAATGGTGAAATTTCAGTGAAGGTTACTGTCGAAGCTCATGCGTTCTCATCATCAGCATCTGAAAAGATTGCTGCTGCTGGCGGATCAGCTAAGAAACTTTAAACCCAATAATTAATAGGCTAGTTAGGTTAGAAGGAGAAAATCGTGCTCTCAGCATTTGGTAAGGCGTTTAAGACGCCAGATCTGCGTAAAAAGATTTTCTTCACTCTTGCCATCATGGCCCTATTCCGTTTTGGTTCAATTGTTCCAACACCAGGTGTGTCATATGAGAATGTCCAACTCTGTCTAAATCAGGCTGAAAATGGCGGACTCTTCGGACTAATCAACTTGTTCTCTGGTGGAGCGCTACTGCAGCTCTCGGTTTTCGCACTTGGAATCATGCCTTACATCACTGCCTCAATTATTGTTCAACTTCTTACTGTAGTTATCCCTCGCTTCGAAACTTTAAAAGCTGAAGGACAATCAGGAACTGCAAAACTTACGCAATACACCCGTTACTTAACTATTGGGCTCTCTATTCTGCAATCAACAGGTTTGATCGCTGTTGCAAGAACACCAGGACGTTTATTTAGTGGTTGTTCATATCCAATTATTCCGGACACAACATGGCCAAGAATTATGACAATGGTTTTTGTTATGACCGCTGGAACTGCAGTAATCATGTGGCTCGGTGAATTAATTACTGATCGCGGTGTTGGTAATGGAATGTCAATCTTGATCTTCACCTCAATTGCAGCAACCTTCCCAACTCAACTCTGGTCCATCAAACTACAAAAGGGGCTGTTTGCATTCATATTCGTGTCAGCTGTCGGAATTCTTGTAGTTGCAGCAGTTGTATTCGTGGAACAAGCGCAGCGACGTATTCCAGTTCAATATGCAAAGCGCCAAGTTGGTCGTCAGTCATACGGCGGAACCAGCACATATATTCCAATTAAGGTTAACCAAGCTGGCGTTATCCCAGTAATTTTCGCTTCTTCACTTCTTTACATCCCTTCTTTGATTGTTAACTTCTCCGGAAGCACTGCAAAGTGGGCTGTTTGGATTCAACAGAATTTAGTTACAGGCGATCATCCAATTTACATAATTGTTTACTCTGCAATGATTATTTTCTTCACATACTTCTATGTTGCAATTACTTTTAATCCTGATGAAGTAGCTGAAAATATGAAGAAGTATGGTGGCTTTATTCCAGGTATTCGTGCCGGTCGTCCAACAGCAGAATATTTGCAATATGTGCTTTCTCGCATCACAGCACCAGGTGCGCTTTACCTAGCATTCGTTGCGATTATTCCAATCATCGCGCTGATCCTTTTCAATGCAACTGGAAACTTCCCATTCGGCGGAACTGCAATTCTTATTGTGGTTGGCGTTGGTCTTGATACTGCAAAGCAGATTGAGTCACAACTACAACAACGTTCATACGAGGGATTCCTTAAGTAATGCGCTTAATCCTGGTAGGTCCACCAGGTGCGGGCAAGGGAACACAAGCAGTTCATCTCGCATCACACTTTTCGATTCCACATATCTCTACTGGTGATATTTTCCGTCTAAATATTAAGGGCGAAACCAAATTAGGTTTACACGCTAAATCATTTATGGATGCAGGGAATTTAGTTCCGGATTCAGTAACTAATGACATGGTCGCAGATCGCTTAACTCACCCAGATGCCAAGAGTGGTTTTCTTCTCGACGGGTATCCAAGAAATATTGGCCAAGCAGATTTCCTAAAAGATAATTTAGAGAATTCAGGAACTCCACTTGATGCTGTTCTTGAATTCAAACTTGAGAACGCCGAAATAATTAAGCGGTTATCTGGCCGTAGAGCTTGCCGAGGTTGCGGCGCAACTTCACATGTAATTTTCCAAGCTCCTAAGGTTGCTGGTGTTTGCGATGCTTGCGGTGGCGAGTTATATCAACGCCCAGATGATGCAGAAAACGTTATTGCTAATCGCCTTTCAGTTTATGCAGAACAGACCGAGCCAATTATTAATTACTACAAGAGTGCCGGTTTATTAAAAACTATTTCAGCGGTCGGCGAAGTTTCGGATATCGCAGCTCGTGCAATCGCAGCCCTGAAGTAAAAAAATGGCAATTCAAATAAAGACCCTGGATCAGCTAAAGCTGATGCGGAAAGCTGGACTCGTTGTTGGCCAGACTTTAGAACTTATGCGTGCTGCAATTGCACCTGGGATAACAACTAACGATTTAAATAATATTGCAATTAAAAATTTGGCTGCCAATGGGGCCAAATCAAACTTCCTTAACTATCACGGCTTTCCTGCAGTCATATGTGCCTCAATCAATGATGAAATTGTCCATGGAATCCCAAATGATCGCCAGATTGAAGATGGCGATATAGTTTCAATTGATTTCGGTGCAATTATTGAAGGTTGGCATGGCGATGCAGCATTCTCAATTATCGCTGGAACCAAAAACCCTGAAGATCAGAAACTTCTAGATACTTGCGAAGAGTCAATGTGGCGGGGGATTGCAGCGGGCAAAGTTGGCGCGAATTTAACTGATATTTCTTTTGCAATTGAAGATTACATTCGCTCGCAAGGTAAGTATGGAATCTTGCGCGAATATGGTGGCCACGGAATTGGCACCGAGATGCATCAAGAACCACATGTTCTAAATTTTGGCGCAGCTGGAATGGGGCCGGAATTAAAGCCTGGTATCGCACTCGCCATCGAACCGATGATCACAAGAGGTTCGCCAAAGACCAAAGTGCTTGCTGACGAGTGGACCGTGGTTTCGCAGGATGGTTCTCGAGGCGCCCACTTTGAGCATTCCTTCGCCCTGCTTCCCGATGGTAAGCCCTTCGTGTTGACCGC
>CAIZPZ010000121.1:0-2259 GCA_903934975.1 uncultured Actinomycetes bacterium
CATCATTGGTATTTCGAAGGCCGAAAGAGATGGTCACGCAATCAAAGGTATTGGCCTCAAAGGGCAGGTTGAGGGCATCGGCCTTTGTGAAAGCCAGGTGTGGGCGAGCCTTTTTTCCGGCATCGAGCATTCCTTGGGAGAAATCGGCTGGGATTACATCAGCGCCTGCCTCATACAGAGGTTGGGAGGATGAGCCTGTTCCAGCGGCAATATCGAGAATTTTCATCCCTGGGGCAGGGGCGATCGTGGCCGTTGTCGCTCGTCGCCACGCTTTTGTCTGACCCAGGCTCAATAAATCATTGACGAGGTCATATCGCTTGGCCACTCCATCGAACATCGCCGCAACTTCATCGGGATCTTTGTTCAAATTGGCGCGAGACATAGCCATATTCTCCACTGAAGTAGGCTCATCCACAACTTGTTGAAAGGAATCGCTATGTCACTAGCTACAACAACTCTTCGCACCTCACTCTTTCCGCGAAGCAGCGCACTCACCCGCGCCCTCTTTGTTGCTGGTGGCGTCTTATTCCTTTCAGCCTTGGCTCAAGTGGCATTTCCGATTCCTGGTTCACCAGTTCCATTTACAGGACAGACATTGGGCGTACTTCTTCTAGCAACTTCATATGGTGCAACTCTTGGAGCAACCACATTTGCCGTGTATTTACTTGCCGGAATTGCTGGAGCACCAATTTTTGCAAATGGAAGTTATGGAATTGAAAAAGTAGTTGGAGCCACTGGTGGATATTTAGTTGGAATGCTTATTGCATCATTTGTTCTTGGAAAATTGGCACAACGTCGTCTCGATCAAAGGTTCAAAACCGCTCTTCCAGCAATGCTTATTGGAAACGTAATTATTTTTACATTTGGGCTCGTGTGGTTACAGCAATACACAGGACAAGATTGGGCTTGGACATTCAATGCTGGACTTACTCCATTTATTCTGGGAGAAGTTCTAAAGATTGCAATAGCGGGAACATCACTTCCAATCCTTTGGCGCTTTGTCCAGAAAAAGATTACATAACTCTTATTTATGACACCTTCTATCCCCGTTACAACTTCGCGTCTAAGCGAGCATCTACCTCTATTAGATCTTTTACCTGAAAACGACCCAGTTGCATGGGTGCGCGGTGGCGATGGACTTGTTGGGTGGGGGGTATTTGCAACAACAACAGTGAGTGGGCCGAATCGTTTTGCTGATGCGCGTCACTGGTGGCAAGAGCAATTATCAAAATTTCAAGTAAATGACAGTGTGCATGCAAATGGCACAGGACCAATTCTTTTTACTTCTTTTTCTTTCTCCCCTGAAGATTCCTCCGTATTAATCATTCCGGAAGTTGTAGTGGGGCTGCGAAACGGAAAGTCCTGGATTACTTGGATTGGGGATTTCCCACAACCCTCATTGCCAAAAATTGCTCCCACTTACCCAGCAAATTCAATGAAATGGCAGAAAGAGTTTGATGTAGATGATCAATGGAAAACTCGTGTTTCGCAAGCAGTCTCGCGAATTCAAGCGGGTGAGGTAGATAAAGTTGTTTTAGCTCGTGAAATCAATGTAAGCGCCGAATCAGCAATTGATTCTCGCAAAGTTCTACATAAACTTTCTATTGAATATCCCTCAACATGGAATTTTACAATTTCAAATCTTGTTGGCGCCACACCAGAATTATTGATGAGACTAACTCATGGCATGATCACTTCGCGTGTGCTTGCGGGCACCATTAGCAAAACAGGTAATGATGAAAAAGACTTAGCCCTTGCCGCATCTCTTGCTCGTTCTTCTAAAGATTTAGAAGAGCATGAATATGCAGTTCGTTCTGTCGCCGATGCTATTGCACCATTTTGTAAGTCGACTAACGTTCCTGAATCTCCTTTTGTTCTACATTTAGCAAATGTCATGCATTTAGCAACCGATGTAACTGGTGCACTTGTTGAAACACTCAATAAAGTTGATTCCTTTTCGGTGTTAGAAAAACTCCATCCATCTGCAGCTGTATGTGGAACACCTACAAATAAGGCAAGTGCACTCATCAATGAAATTGAAGGTTTGGCACGCGGACGTTATGCCGGACCTGTTGGTTGGATTGATGCATCAGGTGATGGAGAACTTGGTATTGCGTTGCGTTGCGGACAGATTCAAGGAAATTCGATTCGTCTTTTCGCAGGATGCGGAATTGTTGCAGGTTCAGCTCCAGAACGAGAACTTGCTGAGAGTCAAGCAAAATTTGCACCGATGAAGAGTGCGCTTAGCTAAATTCCTTC
>CAIZPZ010000122.1:0-3667 GCA_903934975.1 uncultured Actinomycetes bacterium
ATACGTTGGCGTTGCTCTCGCTGTTGCAGGAGTTGCGATTATTTCTGCTTTTTGATTGCGTGATAGAAAAACGTTCCATCTTCTTCACTTATTTCATAAGAATCAAAGCGCGCGATGAGTTCTTTCCAATCAATAAATCCTTCTCCATCAGTCTCTGGCGTAACACTGAGTTCTAAGCCATCTAATAAATTTGCATCAACTAATTCAGAGATCATCGAGTAACCCCCTTCAATGAGGATATTGGGGCCAAACTTTCGCGTTGCTCGCTCCACAGCTTCCGACGGTGAAGCGTTCCACATCAGTGCCAAGTGATTACCCATTACTGGATTTACTAATGAACGAGAGAGAACGACAAGTGGTACTGGAGTTCGAGAATATGGCTCATTGCGCGCTGTATTTCCGCCAATAATGATGCAATCAACACTGCGACGTCGCGCTAAGAAAGAGCGACGATCTGCAGGCGAGCTCACCCCTGCAGATTTTGAATCTTTACTTGTGGATCCATCGGAGCCAACGACCATACTTGCAATAACGCTCATGCCCAATACGTTACGCGAGAAAATAGGACTCTTGTAGTAGCCATGCATAAGCCCGTGAGTGTCTAGACAAAATTAGTTGCAATGTTGAATACTGACTCTCATATTAGGGAGAGATAAATATGGCAATGACACCCAAGATGGGGATTTCCAAGACCGGTAATAAGGCTGAAGATCTTTTTCGCTCTCTTACATCTTCACAAAAACCAGGCGAAGCAAGACTTGGTGATGCCGTAAAGAATGGAAATTACGCCGAAGTAAAGAAGGTAAGTGGGGATACCCTCAATCAAGTTCGCGCAGTCAAATACACAACTCTGGTTGCATATGACGCCGAAAATGATGCTTGGTATGTGGTTCCTGCTTGTGATGTTGTTGCACTCATTGCAGGAAAAGAACGTGGACAACACACAGAAAATCCATTTGAGAGCTCAACGCTCTCACTTAGAAACCTTGGGCCTTATAAAGTTTCAAGTGGGAACTTATCCGCGGCATGGGATGCCGCGGTTGTAAAAAGTGATGGGAAACCATTGCTCAAGCAGAAGATGAAAGATGTTTTGCAAGAGTGCAAGGATCTTTCAACTGCGCATAAGAACGCAGTCCGCAAACTTATTTAGGCTTCGAAAGATACGTACTCAACGCTGCCGTTGAGATCCCCGTCGCCAATTCTCTTCTGGATTACTTCAATCGCCTCTGGATTTTGATCGATCGTAAGAAACTTCCGACCTAACTTGTGGGCAACTGCTGCAGTAGTACCGCTTCCCGCAAAGAAATCCATAACCCAATCGCCCTCGTTACTGCTTGCGTGAATTACTCGTCGCAAAATTCCTTCAGGCTTCTGTGTTGCATAACCAGTCTTTTCTTTACCCGTTGGGGAAACAATGGTGTGCCACCAAACATCGGTAGGTAGCTTTCCTTTTTCTGCCTTCTCGGGAGTTACTAGACCAGGTGCCATATATGGCTCACGGTCAACGGCCTCATTGTTGAATGTGTAATTCTCGGGATCTTTTACATAGACCAAGATGTTGTCATGCTTTGCAGGCCACTTCTTCTTAGCACGTGCGCCGTAGTCGTAGGCCCAAATGATTTCATTGAGGAAACATTCACGGCCAAAGAGTGCGTCTAGCAAAACTTTTGCATAGTGAACTTCGCGAAAATCTAAATGCAAATAAAGAGTGCCATTGGGTTTTAGGATTCGCCACGCCTCTTCTAAACGAGGTTCTAAAAATGCCCAGTAATCAACAAAGTCATCGTTATATGAAGTAACGATTCCTTTCACGGTTTCATAGCTCTGGCCCTTGAAGCCAACGCGTCCACCTTCGACGCTTCGAACAGTTTTGATTGCTTGGCGCTTTTGCACCTTGCCAGTATTGAATGGGGGATCGATATAAATAAGATCAATGCAAGCATCTGGCATTGATTTCAAAACTCCGAAGTTGTCGCCAAATACAACGGTGCTGGGACCATCGGGTGACCATGGCTTGGAGGTTGATTTCATTTGGTCACAATATCAGCGCCCTACGACAACTTCGGCCATAGGGCAAAAATTCAACTAAACTATTGCTCACAATGAGGCCAAAAATCTTTTCAAAAGTATTTCACCTATTCGCCGATCGCAGAGTCTGGGTGCGCCAAATTGCAGTTGCTGGCCTCGCTGGCGCAGTTTCATGGCAAGTGGGAGATTTACTCATTACAGATGGCGGTGTAGTCGCAGCCATTGTTTGCTCATTGAGTATTCGAGTTTCTTTACACAAATCGATTCGTGAAGGTTTTGGTCAAATCGTTGGTACTGCAATCGGTGCAGCAGTTGCATTATTCGCCGTTTCTGTTTTCGATATGGGAATCATTGCAATTGGAATCACTATTGTCATGTGTTCCGTTGTCGCTCGCGCTCTTCATCTCGGCGAAGTTGCCTCCGTCAATGTTCCAGTAACTGCCCTGATTGTTATTGGCCCTGGTCTATCTGGAAGTACAGCGGTTCATCGCCTTGGATCCACACTGATTGGCGCAGCAATTGCAATTGTATTTTCATACTTTTCACACCCAAAGACACCAGTGGGTCGAGCAATTGATCAGATAACAATTGTGAGTCACAAAGCAGCGAATCTTTTGGCTGAAATGTCTGAAGGTGTTGCAGCTGGCTACACACAAAAAGAGGCAGGCAATTGGTTAGCAAAAGCCCGCTTACTTATTGAAGATATTCCTGCGCTTCGCTCACAATCAGTTGAGGCGCGCGGACATGCTCGATGGTTTCCCACCGCTGAAAAAGATGAGGCAGAAGATGTCTATATCCGCGGAATCGCACTTGAACATACTGTTGTGCAAGTTCGAACGATTGCTCGCACACTCTTTGACTCAGCAGTCAGTGGTGGAATTGCAGATTCAACAAAGAAACAAATAGCAGTTGCGTTATCTGCTGCCAGCTTTGCAATCTCATCTAAGTTTGAAGAAGATAATTTCAGCGCTGATGATTCAAATCAGAGCGCAACAGAGGATGCTCGCGAAGCAGGGGCTGCCCTTGCCGAATCCTTGATAGAAGATGCTAAAGATGCTGACCAGGAGCAAATTGTTCGAGGCCTTTCAATGGTTGCCAATATCGACCGTATTGCAGACTCACTCGATCAAAACTCTCCAGCGCTCAAAGATGTCGTAACGCCTGATGAACCGGCGCAGCAAAAGGTGATGGCCGTTTCACCGATTGATCAGACTCTGAAATTGAGTAAGCGCATTACAAAAAACATCAAGAAACTCTTTAGAAAGTATTTTTAGAGCGCAACACCGATTTGTCTGCGAATCTCTTCGCCGATCCCAATAATTGCAACTGTTTGCTCATGTGTGTGCAACGGCGATTCAAGCAAACCTTCAGAGACATATTTAGCCAAGTAATTCGCTTGATAACCCAGACCTTCATGGCCAACAACACCAGTTTCATCTTTCCAATTAGGACCTTTGCCATTGAATACTGCTTCGCGAAGACCAAGACCTGATGGTGTGAAAAATGGTGAATCAACGAGTAGAACGCCTTCAGTACCTGATACAGATGCACGAGTAGGCACATGGCTATAACCCGTTGTTGTAATAACAGCGCGCGCACCAGATTCATATTCAAATACTGCAGATGCCATTGCTTCAGA
>CAIZPZ010000123.1:0-5217 GCA_903934975.1 uncultured Actinomycetes bacterium
CGTTCCATATTTTGTAGGACGCAAAGTTGGTTGTGCATTGACCCACGTACTCGATCCAGTTGTGCTGTATCGGCAATGACCAATAGCAAGATTTCCTTTGAGTACCGCTAAATCACTTTCAGTAAATACTTGAGAGACAAGTCCCATATCTTTATAGACAAGGATTCGATCCCCATCACTTGTTGCGATTCCCGCGGACTCTTGGCCGCGATGTTGCAGCGCGTAAAGGCCATAGAAAGAAAGTTTTGCTACTTCTTCACCGGGTGCCCACACTCCAAAGATTCCGCATGCATCTTGCGGACCTTTATCTTCGTCAAAGAGATTGTGATTGAGCATTCCATCCGGGCGCCGCGTCATGACGTAATCCTAAGTGGTAGATATTCTGAAAGATCTGCGCGAACTCCCGACGCACTTATTGCACCACTTTTCATTGCACTCTCCCATGTCGTTTCACCTTTAGCGAGTGCTAACCACGTTTGTGCATCCATCTCAACAACATTGGGTGGAGTCCCACGTGTATGCGTTGGGCCTTCCCCGCACTGCACTGCTGCATAGGGTGGAATACGCACTTCAATAGCGCGACCTGGTGCGATGGCTGTTAGTTGCGAAAGCGTTGCTTTCACTTCTTCAAGAATGGCTGTATCGCGCATCTCTTATCCAAACAATCTAGGGAAAGTAGAAGTATGCGCTGTTTTCAATTCTTGAAGTGAAATAGTTGTCTCATTGATAACAAGGGAGTCTCCGCCAGTTGTTCCAAGTTTGCCCACCGGCGTCTTGTACTTAGCGCACAGTTCCAAGAGTGCGCTCGACTTTGAAGGATCTATTGCAATAACAACTCTTCCTGGCGTTTCACTCAGCAAATCATTGCCTACATCATTGAGCGAAATTGTTGCACCTACCATGTGGCGCAAAACCATTTCAGTGATGGTCATTGCTAAACCGCCTTGACTCAAATCATGAGCTGCTGTAAATATTTTTTCACTTCGTCCTGCAAGAAGTACTTCAATCAAGTTTATCTCATTCTGAAGATCTGCTGTTGGTGAATTTCCACCACGTTGACCATGCAAAAAAGCCCATTCACTCCCTGCTAGATCAGCACCCGTAGTTCCTAACAAGTAGAGATCTAATCCCGCTTTATCAAATGACATCGGAGTACGTGTGCGAACATCATCGATAACACCTAAAACTCCAATAACAGGCGTTGGCAAAATCGCAACATCACCTGTTTGGTTATAGAAAGAAACATTTCCACCTGTCACAGGTAAGCCCATTTCTAAACAACCATCAGCTAAACCGCGCACTGATTCAGCAAATTGCCACATAACACCTGGGTCTTCTGGTGAGCCGAAATTCAAACAATTTGTTACTGCTAATGGACGCGCACCTGCTGTTGCAATGTTGCGTGCAGCTTCGGCCAGCGCCAACTTCGCACCTTGATAAGGATTGAGATAAGACCAATTTGCATTCGCATCCGTTGCGATAGCTACGCCCAGATGGGTTTTTTCATCAATTCGAACCATTCCCGAATCATCAGGTTGGGCTTGAATTGTGTTCCCTTGTACATATTTATCGTATTGAGCAGTGACCCAAGATTTATCTGCCATGTTGGGAGCGCTTACTAATTTCAATAGCGCTGCTTTGATTTCGGCAGAACTCTGTGGCATTGGAACTGAAATCTTTTCTGCGTTTACGCGATCAATATATTCAGGTTGAGCAAGTGGGCGGTTATACACGGGACCGTCATGTGCAACCGTACGAGGTGGAACATCAACTATGAGTTCACCATTCCATGTTATTTCCAAATGTTTTCCATTAGTTACTTCACCAATAACTGTGACGGTTACATCCCACTTCTTACAAATTTCTAAGAAGCGAGCAATTTTTGATGGTTCAACAATTGCACACATACGTTCTTGTGACTCTGACATCAAAATCTCTTCAGGAGAAAGTGATGGGTCGCGCAATGGAACTTTATCGAGTTGTACTTTCATTCCACCGCTACCACCTGATGCAAGCTCTGATGTTGCACACGAAAGTCCTGCGCCACCTAAGTCTTGAATACCAACAACTAAATCTTCGGCAAAGATTTCAAGAGAGCATTCGATTAGGACTTTTTCTACAAAAGGATCTCCTACTTGAACACTTGGACGTTTAGTAGAACCACCATCGCCAAATGTCTCTGAGGCAAGTACGGATACTCCACCAATTCCATCGCCACCGGTTTTTGCGCCGTAGAGAACAACTAAATTTCCAGCACCTGCAGCCTTTGCTAATTTGATATCGCTATGGCGCATAACTCCGACACAGAGTGCATTTACTAATGGATTTCCGATATATGTTTCATCAAATACAACTTCGCCGCCAATATTTGGCAGTCCTAAGCAGTTTCCATAACCGCCAACACCAGCAATAATTCCTGGCAATACACGGCGCGTATCCGCTGCATCTGCAGGGCCAAATCGCAATGGATCCATTACTGCAATTGGGCGAGCACCCATTGTTAAAATATCGCGCACGATTCCACCAACTCCAGTTGCAGCACCTTGGTATGGCTCAACAAAAGATGGGTGGTTGTGGGATTCAATTTTGAATGTGACTGCATAACCTTGACCAACGTCGACAACACCAGCGTTCTCACCAATACCAACTAATAGAGCGTCGGACTTCGGTGCTTTCTCGCCAAATTGTTTGAGGTGAACTTTCGAAGATTTGTACGAGCAGTGCTCTGACCACATCACCGAATACATTGCTAATTCTGATGACGTTGGGCGGCGTCCTAAAATTTCTTTGATGCGCGCGTATTCATCGGGTTTTAGTCCCAATTCTTTGAATGGCTGGGCTGTATCTGGATGTGCAATTGCTTGTGCAACGGTGTCGAGTGACATTACTTCACCATCGCATTCAGAATCGAAGTAAAGAATCCCAAGCCATCAGCTGATGGCCCAGTCAATGCATCGATTGCATGTTCTGGGTGAGGCATAAGGCCAACAACATTTCCACGAGCATTTGTAATTCCTGCAATCAGATTACGTGATCCATTTGGATTTTCACCAACATAGCGGGCAATGATTTGCCCATCTCCTTCAAGGGAAGCAAGTGTCGCATCATCACATTGGAATGAACCTTCACCATTTTTGAGTGGAATAAGTATTTCTTGACCTTTGGAAAAGGATGAAGTCCATGGTGTATTTGTATTTTCAATTGAGATTACTTGATCTTTGCAGAGAAAATGAAGATCCGAATTACGAGTAAGTGCACCTGGCAATAAGTGTGATTCGCATAGAACTTGGAAACCATTGCAAATTCCAAGAAGTGGCATTCCCTTGTTTGCTTGTTCAATAATTGATGTCATGACAGGTGCGAAGCGGGAAATTGCACCGCAGCGTAAGTAATCACCATAAGAAAATCCACCAGGCAAAATAACTGCATCTACATTCTTGAGATCAGCATCTCCATGCCAGAGTTCAACAGCCTCTGATCCGCCTGCACGCACAGCGCGTGCGGCATCTCGATCATCGAGTGTGCCCGGAAAAGTTACAACGCCAACTCTCATTACTTCTCTACTCTCACAACATAGTTTTCGATAACAGGATTGGAGAGTAAAACTTCTGCAGCCTTTTCTACCTCTGCAAGCTGCGCGGGTGTTGGCTCCCCCGCTACTTCAATTTCAAAACGTTTTCCTTGGCGCACTGATGTTGCGAAAGTAAATCCAAGACGTGGAAGCGCTGATGCAACTGCATTTCCTTGTGGGTCAAGAATTTCTGGCTTGAGCATTACATCCACCACGATCTTTGCCATTGTGCGCTCCCTTTTCTTAGAACTTGCTGCCGGTAATTCGAAAAAACGCTTCTTCGTAACGAAGTGCGCTCTTCTCTACGATCTCATCTGGTAACTCTGGCGGTGGACTATTTCTATCCCATCCACTCGCTACTAGATAATCACGTAAGAATTGTTTGTCATAGGAAGGCTGCGCGCCTCCCGGTTTCCATGTGGATTGGTCCCAGAAGCGTGATGAATCAGGAGTCAGGGCTTCATCTCCTAAAAGAACTTCACCTTCGCTATTTCGGCCAAATTCAAATTTTGTATCAGCAAGGATAATTCCACGAGATTGTGCAAATTCAGCAGCAGTCTCATAAAGCTTGATAGTTAGATTCTTGAGAGTTTGTGCATCATCTGCTCCAATAATTTTTACCGCTGAGTTAAAATCAATATTTATATCGTGATCACCAACGTCAGCCTTTGTAGCAGGCGTGAAGATGCTCGTTGGTAATTGTGAGCCATCTAGTAATCCTGCTGGAAGTGCATTTCCGCACACTGCAGAGTTCTGTTGGTATTCACTCCAACCACTACCTGTTAGATAACCACGAGCGACGCATTCGATTTCAAACATTTCTAAAGGTTGAACAATAATTGCTCTATCTTCAACTTCATCTGGGACATCTGTTGATACAACGTGATTTGGAATTATATCTTCGAGTAAATCAAACCAAAATAGTGATAGTTGAGTAAGTACAGCGCCTTTACCAGGTATCTCTGTAGGCATTACCCAGTCGTAAGCCGAGATGCGATCAGATGCAACGAGCAAAATATGATTGAGATTATTTGTATAAAGATCGCGAACTTTTCCGGTACGCAGATGTGTCCACCCAGGTATTGAAGGCGCTGGCGGTGGGCCAGCTATGCCGAAGCCGCTCACCGAATAGAGCCGGGCTTGTACTGCACTGCTGCAGGGTGCGCGGAAGTAATCGCTTCAATGCGACTAACAACTCGAGCAACTTGTTGGCGAGCATCGCCAGTAAATTCAATTGGATCACTCAAAAGTGCATCGAGTGCTTCTTTGTCTAAAGGTAAACGTGTGTCATTAGCGAGTGCGTCAAGAAGAGTATTGCTCTTACCTTCGCGCATATGTAGCGCCGCTTTGACTGCATGCTCTTTGATTACTTCGTGTGCAACTTCGCGTCCAACTCCTGCTTTTACTGCAGCCATAAGAATCTTTGTAGTTGCAAGGAATGGCAGGTATCGTGAAATTTCTGCATCGATTACTTCAGGGAATGCTCCAAACTCATTGATAACAGTGAGCATTGTTTCGAGTAATCCATCAATTGCATAAAAAGCATCAGGGATAGCAACACGGCGAACAACACTGCATGAAACATCGCCTTCATTCCATTGATCGCCAGCGAGTTCGCTCACCATGGATGCATAGCCTCGTAGAAC
>CAIZPZ010000124.1:0-2794 GCA_903934975.1 uncultured Actinomycetes bacterium
AAACATCTTGAATATGGTGACGCAGATCTGTTGATGAGCGATGTTGCACGTGCGGCTCGATCAGTTGACTATGTACTCAATTCAACATGGCACAGATTAGATTTCAAGGGAAAAGATGGACTCGGCAGAATTCTTCGCAAGCCACGTACCACATCTCTCGGCGGCGGAATTAGCGTTGCACATCAAGAGGTAGTAATCGATGAGTTGGAAGATTTGAATGCAGATCCAGTTATTGGACTTCGAGCAGCAGCAAAGGCTGCGCAACTTGGTTTGCCGCTATCACTGGATTCGTGTGCGCGATTATCTGTAATTCTCAAAGAGGGTGGAGCGCAACTACCACAACCATGGCCGCGTGAAGCGCGTGAGAATTTAGTTGCACTCATTGGTGCAGGAAGTGCAATGGTTGATGTTTTTGAAGCGTTAGATCAAGAAGAGATTATTTTTTCATGGATTCCTGAGTGGAATAGCGTTCGTTCGCTACCGCAGCGCAATGTCCTTCATAGACATACCGTTGATAGACATATGGTTGAAACAGCAGTGCGCGCTGCAGCGCTTACTCGCAATGTGCACCGGCCAGACCTATTACTTGTTGGAGCTCTTTTTCACGATATTGGAAAGGGAACGCAGGAAGATCACTCCGAGCGCGGCGCGCGCCTTATCGAACCATTAGCCAAACGTTTTGGTTTTCCGCAAGAAGATATCGAGACATTGAAAATTCTGGTTCTACATCACTTATTACTTTCTGCAACAGCTACACGTCGCGACTTGGATGACCCTGCGACAATCGCATCCATTCTTGCCGTAATCCCAGATTTAGAGACTCTTGAACTCTTGCACGCACTCAGCATCGCCGATGGTGAAGCAACAGGGCGAGCAGCATGGAGTGAATGGAAGGCAAGTCTTGTCTCTGAATTAGTCAGCCGTGTTCGCAAAGCAATGAGTGGAAGCACGATCGCACTGCAACCAGATATTAGTGATGAGCAACGCGAAGTAGCACAAGCAGGAATTCTCCGTGTCACTTTAGAAGAACGCGATTCAGACTATTCAATTGAAATCATTGCACCCGATAAACCTGGACTTCTCTCTATCGTTGCCGGTGTACTCAATCTTGCTCGCCTCGATGTTCGCTCTGCTCGTACTAAGTCACATGGACCATCTGCTGTTATGAAATGGATTGTTACTCCTGATCCCCACGCTCCGGCAATAACTGCGGAGAAACTACATCGCGATATTGAAGCAGGACTCAAAGATTCAAAAGAAATAGAAGGGCGAATCAATGATCGAGCCCTTGCATATGCCCAGCTTCCAACCATTCCAGTTCCCGCACCGATCGTTGAATCAATTAGAGATGCGGCAACTGATGCAACTGTCTTTGAAGTTCGAAGCCATGATCGTCCGGCGCTGCTCTTTAGAATTGGCGCAGCAGTGACGCAATCCCAGGTAGATATTCGCTCAGCGATTGTTACAACACTAGGGGCTGAAGCAATCGATACCTTATACGTCACAGAAATTAGTGGGGGAGCGCTCAGTGATGAACGTGCGCGCGAAGTACGTGAACGTCTGGCAGCAATGCTCAAGTAGGCTCTGCACCTATGTTTGAATCACTGACTACCCGAATTAGCGGAGCATTTTCATCTCTTCGCACCCGCGGGAAAATATCTGCCAGTGATATTGAAAGTACATGTGCTGATATTCGATTAGCGCTACTCGAAGCCGATGTTGCTCAAAGCGTGGTTGAAAATTTTGTCACTCTGATTCAAGAAAAATCGCTTACAGCTCTACCTCAATTGCAATCGGGAACAAATCAAGCAAATGCAATCTTTGAAATCGTCAACAAAGAACTCATTGAAATTCTTGGAGGTGAGGCGCGAAGAGTCCGTTTTGCTAAAAATCCTCCAACTGTGATTATGTTGGCGGGTCTGCAAGGCGCTGGTAAAACAACTCTTGCCGGAAAGCTTGCAAAGTTTTATGCCGATCAAGGAAATACACCACTTCTCATTGCTTCAGATCTTGCACGCCCAAATGCTGTTACGCAGTTGCAAGTTGTCGGAGAAAGTATTGGCGTTCCAGTTTTTGCACCAGAAGTAGGTAGTGGCGTAGGAGATCCAGTCAAAGTTGCTCGCGATGGCATCGCCTTTGCAAAATCGAAGCAATACAACATGGTTATTGTCGATACAGCGGGTCGATTAGGTATTGATGAAGAGTTGATGAAACAAGCGCGAGATATTCGCGATGCTGTTCAACCAGATGAAATTTTATTTGTCGTCGATGCAATGATTGGTCAAGATGCCGTGCGCACATCGCAAGCATTCCTTGATGGTGTGGGATTCGATGGAGTTGTGCTCACAAAACTCGATGGTGATGCTCGAGGTGGTGCTGCTCTTTCAATTGCTTCTCTTACAAAGCGTCCCATCATGTTTGCATCCACGGGAGAAAAACTTGCAGATTTTGATATTTTCTATCCAGAGCGCATGGCTTCACGAATACTCGGAATGGGCGATGTTGCAACGCTGGCCGAACAAGCGAAGAAGGCCTTTAATACAGATAGCGCAGAAAGATTAGAGAAGAAGTTTGAAAGTGGAGAAGATTTCACGCTCGAAGATTTCCTTGAACAATTAGAGGCGATGTCGAAGATGGGCTCCATGTCAAAGATGCTTTCAATGTTGCCAGGGGCTGGCGCTATGAAAAAGCAGATCGATAACTTTGATGAATCAGAACTTGTTCGCACGAAATCAATTGTTCAATCAATGACACCTGTTGAGCGCCGCGATCCCAAAGTTCTCAATGGCGCACG
>CAIZPZ010000125.1:0-2661 GCA_903934975.1 uncultured Actinomycetes bacterium
ATAGTGACTTTGGTTTGCCTGTAAACGGTTGCGAAGCACCATGGGCAACTGCATCATCTGGACTTGTCTATGACAGCAAAGTTGTTCCAAAGTCTGCAGTAGCTACCCTTGCTGGGTTTGTTACTTGGGCAAAAGCAAATCCAGGAAAGTTCACTTATCCTGCACCACCTGATTTCAACGGCTCAATGACAGTCCGTCGTATGTTCTATCATGCAAACGGTGGATACTCAGATTTCTTGGGTGCTTACAATGCAGCGACATTCACACCAGCAATGGCTAAGGCATCAAAATTCCTGAATGACCTTAAGCCTGCTCTTTGGCGCAAGGGTGAAACTTATCCTGCAAATATTGGAGACTTGGAAAAGCTCTACGCAAACGGTGAAATCTCCGCATACTTCAATTACGGAGCATTAGCTTCATTTGCTAACGTTCAAACTGGTCTTTTCCCAGCCTCAACTCGCGTTGCAGCATTCAAAGAAGGAATGATCGGCAACATCAGCTATGTTGCAATTCCATACAACTCACCAAATAAAGCTGGCGCACAGGTTATTGCAAATATTATGCAGTCACCTGAAGCTCAGTTGAAGATGCAGGTTGATGGAGTTATTGGAAGTCCCGCAATTGTTATGAGCAGAACTCCTCTAGCATCAAAATATCGCGCACTTCCAATCCATCCTTCAAGTACATCACCGGCAACATTGGCAAAGAATGCTAACCCTGAGCTCACTGCAGCTTGGCTCAAAGCAATCGATGCTGGCTGGATTAAGGATGTTCAGCAAAAATAACAAGATCTTCCGTGCCACGAGGGTTGACTAGGTAATCTAGTTATAGGAAGAATAAATCAGATAAGGAGTAGGGGCTGTGACTAATACAAACATCACAGCCCCTACTCCTTCATTTATGCCCAAATTTGGAAGATCGAAAGCAAAAGTAAGAGAGCGTAAGGTTATTTGGCTCATCTTGCCTACTGTGGTCGTACTCATCACTCTCTTTGTTGGCGGATTCGTCTTTGGAATTTTGCAAAGTGTTGGGTATTTCTCCGTTATTTCCGGCAGTGAGCAGAAAATCAGTTTTGACGCATATTTAGCTGCTTTTCAAAATGAGACAGTTCGATCTGGAATTATTCTGACCTTTAGGGTTGCAATTCTTTCTACGGTTTTATCTACAATTATTGCACTTGCGATTTCATTAATGATAAGCCGTACCAAGAGATTTCAGTCTGTGCTAATTTCAATAACTCAATTCAATATACCGATCCCACACGTTGTTGCAGCTACAGGCGTGCTCTTAACTTTTTCACAGTCTGGAATAGTTTCCAGACTGACGAATCACTTTGGAATTACGGATGGTTCAAGTGATTTTCCAATTATTACCAATGATCCATTTGGCTACGGAATCATCATGTCTTACCTTTGGAAAGAAGTTCCATTCCTTTGCGTATTGATATTGAGTGCTTTACGAGGTCCTGTCACAAATTTAGATGAAACTGCCAAGACTTTGGGTGCTTCATATGGATTTAGACTCCGTAAAGTTATTTTGCCCTACATATTCCCATCAATACTTTCAGGAACAATTATTGTTTTCGCATTTTCTTTTGGATCTTATGAGGTCCCTTATCTTCTTGGAGAACCATACCCATCCACAGTTTCAGTCGTTGCCTATCAGTTATATACAAACCGAGATTTAGCTAATCGGCCAACAGCAATGGCTCTAGCAACCATTACTTCTGTAGTTATTGGTCTTCTGGTTTATGCCTATATGAAGCTGACCCAGCAAGAAGGTAGAAAATAATGAAAGTCATCTTCAGACCTCTATTTCTAGGACTCTTCGTTTTTTGGGTTTTCTTTCCATTCATTTCGATCATCATTTGGTCATTTGCAGCGGGATGGCGCTTCCCAGATGTACTTCCCGCTCAGTATTCGATGCGCGGCTATGCCATCGCCTTTGATCCTAACGGTGACATTGTTCGCGGGGCCATCACTTCAACGATTATTGCTCTAATTGTCGGAGTAATCGCAACCGCAATAGGTAGCGCAGCCGGACGCGCAATCGCGATGTATAACTTTAAAATGAAGAAAGCTTTTCAGTTTCTTGTGCTAGCGCCACTGATTGTTCCAGGATTAGCAGTGACCATGGGAATTCAAATTCTCTTCATTAAATATGGGCTTTCAGATACCGTGCGAGGTGTTGTTTTGGCGCATCTGATTCCTACGATTCCATATGTCGTAATGATTATGTCTGGAACTTTTGCGAACTTTGATCGAGCCTATGAAGAACAAGGACAGGTGTTGGGTGCATCCCGCGCCACAGTCTTAAGGAAGATCACATTACCAATCGTTCTACCAGGACTGGCGGTCTCATTCTTATTCGCCTTTGTGATTTCATGGAGTGAATACATTTTAACGTTATTAGTTGGTGGCGCGGCCGTGAAAACTCTTCCGATGGTGCTTTTTGCTTTCTTACGAGGAAGTGACCTAACCCTCGTAGGTGCTGCAAGTATTGTTTTCATGATTCCGCCATTAATTTTATTGAGATTTACAAGTAAGCACCTTGTTGGACGATCATCTAGTGTTACAGGATTGGGAAGTGTCTAATGAATACCGGGATCAAAATTGAGAACATCGAAAAGTCATTCGGAACTAATCCTGTTTTAAAGGGGAT
>CAIZPZ010000126.1:0-6216 GCA_903934975.1 uncultured Actinomycetes bacterium
CCATTATTAGAGGGAGAAGCGCTGCGAGTTGTGACAATCGCAACCGTGTATTGGGGCGCTGCTGCTATGTCATTGCATGCGCTCCTTTCCTACGGTTCACGTTATGCAATAACTTATCTATCTGTAACTTTGATTTATGCCTTCGTCATTGAACAAATTGGCGTAAGAACAGGCTGGCCCTTCGGTCAATATTCATATGACGCTTCTCTTGGTCCAAAATTAGCGAGTGTTTCACTAGTTGTTCCTTTTGCGTGGGCGATGATGGCTCATCCATTACTTATTGCATCACGACGCGTTGGTAAGAGCTGGGTATTTCTCTACGGTGGATTTGCGCTTATGGCATGGGATCTTTTCTTAGATCCTCAAATGGTTGCCGCTGGTCGATGGAGTTGGACCTTTACAGGCGCACACATTCCATTTCAACCTGAGATTCCTCTTTCAAATGCTTTTGGTTGGCTTTTTGCAGGAATGGGACTCATGGGCTTACTTCACCAAATCCTTCCACGGGAGCGCAGAAAAATTAGTGCAGGTTTCGGTGTAGTTGATTTTTATTTGGCCTGGAGCTGGTTCGGTGGCGTCGTATCCAATCTATTCTTCTTTGGCAGGCCAGGAGTTGCATTCTTTAGCGGTCTTATTTATGGCGCAGTACTTGCTCCATATGCATTTTCTCGATGGCTCGGTAGACCGTAAAGTTATTTGAATGATTTTTGCACTGCTCAATCTCTTTTTATTGCTCTTTGTAATAATGAATGCGCTGACGATGCCCAAGTTATCTCGAAAGCCTGCTTCCATGCATTCGATAGCCATACATATCCCAATGCGTAACGAATCAGAAAATGTCATTGAGCTAGTCGAAACCCTAAAAAGTCAGAGTTATGGCGGGCAACATCACTTCTATCTCCTTGATGATAATTCCACCGACGATACCTATGCGCTTCTAGAGAAGAGCATCGAGGGCGATGGTCGCTTTTCTCTCATAAGAGGCAGCCAACCTTCTGCAGGTTGGATTGGTAAGACCTGGGCACTTGAACAACTTTTTACTGCAAGTAACGAGCAAATCATTATTAGTCTCGATGCTGATGTTCGCATTACTTCTGATGCACTTTCTCGTGCAGTCAGTACATTGGATGGTTACGGAATCGATTTTCTCTCGATCTATCCACGCCAACTAGTCACTTCATTTGGTGAGCGATTGGTTCAACCACTACTTCAGTGGTCATGGTTATCTACCCTGATTTTGAGAATAACAATGCGATTTTCAAATCCTGCTTTTGCCGTCGCTAATGGGCAATTTTTTGTTGTTCGACGAAGCGCTATGACTGGTTATCAAGAAGTAGCTAACAAAGTCCTAGATGACATGGAATTAGCACGAGTTTTATTGAAAAAAGGTCACAAGGGAAGCGTTGTCAATGGTGGCGATATCGCGCAGTGTCGTATGTATTCATCCTTTGCAGAATTGCGTGCGGGGTATGCAAAATCATTGTGGAAGGCCTTCGGTTCGATCTTTGGAACAATTCTTGCAATTTCATTCATTCTTGCCTCTGGGGTTGTTCCAATAATTCTTATTCTTATGGGATCAGTCTGGGGTTGGATTGCATTCGAACTCATTGTGCTCTCGCGCGTAATCAGTGCATACGTATCGAATGGCAAAATATTTGATTCACTCATGCATCCTCTATCTTCAATCCTTCTTGTGTACCTCATCATTTACTCTTGGAGTGTGCGCAAAAGCGTGCAATGGAAAGGTCGCACGCTATGAAAATTGTTGTCATAGGTGCAGGTGTTGGCGGAATGTGTGCTGCCGCTCGTTTAGCAAAAGCTGGTCATGAAGTTACGGTGTATGAAGGTAGTGATCGAGTTGGTGGAAAGTTGCGCACTGAATGGATTGGTCGATACGCATTTGATACTGGTCCTTCATTACTAACTTTGCCTGCTGTTTACCGAGATTTCTTTCTCAAAACTGGAAAGCATATGGGGCAAGAGATGGAAGTTGTCTCAGTAAATCCTTCTTTTGATTATCGCTTCGCTGATGGAACTCAAGTCAAGTTTGCCAATCTTTCACGCTTTGAAACTCTCACAGCAATTACTGAATCCTTTTCCCAAGAAAGTGCTCAACAGTGGGATTCACTGATGCGTGTGGCAGAAAAAATGTGGGATATCTCAAGAGAGCCCTTCATTGAATCTGAACTCAAATCTCCGCTTTCGCTCTTGAAGAGACCAACTTTTATCAAAGACTTATTGGCTATTGCTCCATGGAAATCATTACGCCAATTAGCCAATGAAGAACTTACTGATATTCGCTTGCGCTTCATACTCGATCGCTATGCGACCTACAGCGGATCAGATCCGCGTAAAGCCCCCGCAGTGCTCTCTTCCATTGCATTCGTAGAAGAAGCATTTGGTGCGTGGCACATAAAAGGTGGCCTTGGAACAATGGCAGATGCTATTTATGAGCGATGCATCAAATACGGCGTGACTTTTCATCTTTCAACACCGGTTAAAGAAATTCTCATTACTAAAGGCAAGGCAAACGGTCTTTTCTTGGCTAATGGCGAAAGAATTGAAAGTGATGTGGTTATCAGTAATGCAGATGCCTCATTTACTTACAATTCACTCATAAAGAATGGCTCCAGGAAAGTAAAAAGAGTTCGAAAGAAATTAGCCAAAACAGATGCCTCACTCGCTGGATTTTCTCTACTCCTTGGCCTTCGTGCAAGTGATGAACCCAAATTAGAGCATCACACTATTCTTTTTCCAAAAGATTATGACCAAGAATTCAACTCAATTTTCACTGCTAAGAAACCAGTAGAAGAGCCAACGATTTACATTTGTTCTCCTAATGATGAAAAAATGGTCAAGAGTGAGAATTCAGTTGGCTTATTTGTCTTGGTAAATGCTCCCGTGCATTCAGAGGATCCGGCAAAGGGCTGGAACTGGAGTGATGAAAAATTCAATTCAGAGTACGCGAACTCAATTATTGATCAAATCGAGGCACGAGGGATTGCAATTAGAGATCGCCTTGAGACGATAACTATTCGCACTCCCCTGCAACTGCAAGAGAGTGTCAACGCACCCGGTGGTTCAATCTATGGAAGTTCTAGTAATGGAGCCCGCGCTGCATTCCTTCGAGCAAAAAACAGATCTCCCATCAGGGGTCTCTATTTTGTAGGGGGTTCAGCGCATCCCGGAGGCGGATTACCACTCGTTGGGATTAGTGGTGAGATTGTGGCTAATGCAATTGGGAACGCGCGAAACGGACGACCAGATAAACACTGATTGTTTGTAATACCAAATAAGCAATTGAAAGATACGTTACTCCTGAAATATTTGCATTCCACATCACTAGCGCAATAAATATGAAACTTGCACGAACTGGACGCTCTACTGGGGTAACGACACCTATTTCAGCCACTCCTAAAGAAGATAAACGAGCACGTGCATATTCTTGAACGCTGGCAATAACCCAGAGCAGAATGGTTATCCAGGCGGGCACACCAATTCGATACAGGGCTACAAGCCACATAGCCTCACTAATTCGATCTGCAACCGAATCAAATATTGCGCCTCTAGCACTCTCCTTCTTTTGAAATATTGCAACGCTGCCATCGATACCATCACAAAATAGTGAAAAGACTAAAAGTGCAATGGCCCAAAGCGATAGCGCCCAATATGCAGTTGCCACAGCTGCAAGTAATCCAAGCAGAGTGAGTGCATTAGGAGTTATGCGCAGAAGTGTTGCGATGAGTCCGAATCGATAAGAGATTGATAGCCATGCGCCAACAATTCCTGTAACTGGTGAACCGCTATGTAGTTGGCTCCATTTTGCGAGAAATTCATCCTTAGACATCATTTAGCGAGACACCCCTAGGTTTTCGTAAATCTCACGAGTTGCAGTTGAACTATTCATTGTATAAAAATGAATACCAGGAACTCCTTCGGCTAAGAGCTTTTGACATAAATCAGTTGCAATTTCTACACCCAGTGCGCGCACCGATTCAGAATCGTCCTCCACCTCAAGAAAGCGTTTCATAATCGAATCTGGAATTGGAGTTCCACCAAGTTCTGACATGCGACTGAGTTGCTTTACATTTGTGACTGGCAAAATTCCGGCAATGATCGGCAAACTCGAACCTCTTGCGCTCAAGCGATCAACTAATTTGCGCCATCTATCGACTTCAAAGAAGAACTGCGTTGTAGCAAATGTTGCACCTAGAGACTCTTTTTTGATGAGTACATCAATATCTTTTTCAAAATTTCCACCAGATGCTGGGTGGCCATCTGGGAATGCTGCAACACCAATTGAAAAACCACCGAGTTCTTTAGCAAGTTCGACTAATTGATCTGCATGATCAAAACCACCTGGTGTTGTGCTCCACGGTGCACTTGGTCCACCTACAGGATCGCCGCGTAGCGCCAAAATACTTGTAATGCCTGCTTCGCGATACTTACCCAAAATTTCGATGAGTTCTGTTTTTGTAGAACCTACGCACGTTAGATGCGCAACTGTTGGAATTTTTGTTCGCTCCGTGATGTGCGAAGTGATAGCAATAGTGCGATCACGAGTGCTCCCACCCGCGCCATATGTCACCGAGATGAAATCCGGATGTAGCGCTTCAAGTCCCGTCATTGCAGCCCAAAGACGCTCTTCCCCCTGCGTATCTTTAGGGGGAAAGAATTCGAATGAATATGAAGTGCGCTTAGCCACGGAGTGAGGGTACCGTTACCGCGTGATGGATGAGCAAAAAGCGACACTTGCCAAGGTCCGCGAGAGTATCGAGAGCGAGCTATCCGATTTTCTAGGCAAGCAGAGCGCATACCTCGAATCTATTTCTAGTGATCTAGCGCCAGTTGCGCACTCTCTTTCTTCCTTCTTACTCGATGGTGGCAAACGACTTCGTCCTCTCTTTGCCTACAGTGCATTTATTGGCGCTGGTGGAGTTGCAGATAAAAATGTTATCCGTGCCATTTCAAGTCTTGAACTTTTACAAGCATGTGCACTCATTCACGATGATCTTATGGATGGCTCAGATACAAGGCGCGGAAAACCATCAATACATCGACACTTTGAAACTATTCATCAACGAGAAGAGATGGAAGGTTTTGCAGAGCGTTACGGAATGGCGGCAGCAGTATTGCTCGGAGATTTAGCACTTGTTCTCTCTGACCAGATGCTTAACTCTGCTGGATTGGATTCAGCACAGATGCATTCTGTACTTCCGGTACATGATGAAATGCGGGTCGAGCTCATGGCGGGGCAGTTCCTCGACATACATGAACAAACTCAGAAAGATACGAATGTAGATCGCTCGCTCACAATTGCTCGCTATAAATCAGGTAAGTACACAATCGAACGTCCACTTCATATTGGATCATCTCTTGCGGTAACAGATGTGAAATCACGCAAGAGTATTGATAATGCATATTCTGCATATGGACTTCCACTGGGTGAGGCATTTCAACTTCGTGATGATTTACTCGGTGTTTTTGGAGATCCGGTTGTAACAGGTAAGCCGGCGGGAGATGATTTGCGCGAAGGAAAGCGCACTGTTTTAGTCGCTATGACATTAGAGAATTCATCTCCTAGCGCAATTACTCGATTTATGGCCTCCTTCGGCTCATCGGAATTGACGGCACCTGATGTGGAAGCGCTACGTGAAATAATTATTGAATCTGGAGCACGCACCCGTGTTGAAGAACTCATAGATTCGCGAACTTCCAGCGCGCTAGAAGCGCTGGGACATGGTGGAATTAACCCTATTGGACATGCTCTACTCACAGAGCTTGCAGCATTATCAACCCGTAGGAGTATGTAGAAATCATGAGCGCTCGAGTAAAAGGTCCTACGGATCATGTTGTAGTTGTTGGCGCCGGACTTGCTGGTTTGAGTGCTGCACTGCGACTAGCAGGAGCTGGACGAAAAGTAACTGTTATAGAACGCGAATCAGTACCGGGTGGGCGTAACGGTTTACTTCAAAAAGATGGTTATTCATTTGATACCGGGCCATCCGTTCTTACAATGCCATCGTTGATCCAAGATGCATTTAGCTGCGTCGGTGAAGATATGAAGGATTGGCTAGAACTTTCCCCACTCAAACCCCTATATCGCGCCTTTTATCACGATGGTTCACAAATTGATGTGCATGCCAATACTGCTGAGATGGAAGAAGAAATCCGTCGCACAGTAAGTGCCGAAGAGGCGTTGGGTTATCGCAGATA
>CAIZPZ010000127.1:0-2225 GCA_903934975.1 uncultured Actinomycetes bacterium
CTTGCCGATAAGGATTCACGAATAGTTCTTGTTGAAAATCCAAGTGGTCGTACTGCAAGTGCTCTCAATATTGCGATTGCCGCTACAAAGTATTCAATCATTGTCCGAGTCGATGGTCATTCACAAATACCAAAGAATTACTTGACTTTAGTCTCGGAAATTCTTGAAAAAACTGGCGCGGTAAATGTTGGTGGAGTTATGGATGCGCAAGGACGTACGCTTTTTGAACGTGGAGTTGCGCGCGCAATGAAGAGCGCACTCGGTGTTGGCGCATCACGCTTTCATACAGGAGGAGCTGCTGGCGAAGCAGATACTGTTTATTTAGGAGCGTTTAGAAAAGAGGCACTCATTGCAGCAGGGTGTTTCGATGAGCGATTTACGCGTGCACAAGATTGGGAACTCAATCACAGATTGCGCAAGGCTGGAGGAAAGATTTATTTCGATCCACGGCTCGTTGTAACGTATAGACCACGCTCATCCGTGCTTGCACTTGCAAAGCAATATTTCAATTATGGACGCTGGCGTAGAGTTGTTTCGCGCACTCATCAAGGAACTATCAACTATCGCTATCTTGCACCACCTGTTGCTGTGCTAGGAAGTTCGCTATCAATTCTGATGAGTTTTTTTCTTTCAACAATCTTTATTATCCCACTAGCAATTTATCTCACCTTTATTTTGCTTGCATCATTTCGAATTGCTCGATCTATAGGTGAAATCATCTGCATGCCCCTTATTCTGCTGACAATGCATATGTCTTGGGGCATTGGATTCATTACTTCACCTAAATCACTAGCCCCTAAGGCCAAGTAAGACATATCTATTTGCCTCGCTGAGGTAACCTTTCATCTATGAGTGCCCCACTTCAAGTGTACGAACCTTTCCGCGCGGGACTTCCGCCGCTGGGTCGCTATTGGAAATCTCTATGGGCACGTCGAACTTTTATTTCGCAGTACTCGAAATCTGAATTACGAGAACAACACTTTGATTCAGTTTTTGGCCAATTATGGTTAATCCTCAATCCATTACTGCTCTCTGCTGTCTATTTCTTACTTATCGTCATCATCGGTGGAAGTAGTGATTCGACCCGATACGGCCACCTCACAGCTACTTTATTTCTATTTTATTTGGTGAGTAATAGCCTCACAGGTGGCGTCAAATCGGTAACGGCGGGACAACGTCTTATTCTCAACACCGCTTTTCCACGCATCATGCTGCCGATATCAGCGACAATCATTGCGCTCTTTAAATTCCTACCAACTCTCTTCGTTTTTCTCGTTTTGAGAACGATCATTGGTCTTCCATTTGGATGGGAAATGCTTTGGGCTATTCCCATATTTTTCATAGGGCTACTTTTTTCTTTAGGTGTTGCAATCACTATTTCATGTGTAAATGTTTATTTCCGAGATATAACAAGTTTCCTACCGTATCTAACGCGAACACTGCTCTATCTCTCACCAATTCTTTATGAGGCATCAAGTTTGTCGCCAAAATTACGTACTCTAGAAATTTTCAATCCTTTATTTCCTATTTTAGATTCATGGTCTCAAGCAGTGGTTCATTCACAAGTTCCGTCAACATCGAGCATGCTTCAAGGCCTTGCTTGGGCACTGGGAGTTTTCTTAGTTGGAACTTATTTCTTCCTATCAAGGGAGCGCGAATTTGCCGTCCGACTCTAAAGCGCCCTTGCTTACCAATGAAGTTGCGGTCTCAGTTCGCAATCTTGGTCTTACATACACAACTGCAATAGATCGCAGACCAACTCTCAAAGCGCGACTAAAAAGTTTTGGTGGCAAGCAGACAAGAACCATTCGCGCTCTCGATAATGTAAATCTAGATATTGAGTATGGGCAAGTGTTAGGAGTAATTGGCACTAACGGTGCAGGAAAATCTTCGCTGATGCGTGTGATTGCTGGAATCTTGCCACCATCGCAAGGCCGTGTTGAAGTCTATGGAAGCGTCAGTACATTGCTGGCACTAGGTGTTGGATTCAATCCTGCTATGTCAGGTCGCGATAATGTTTTTCTTGGGGGGCTTGCAGCTGGAATGAGTCGCGATCAAATTGAAGAACATTTCGATGAAATTGCTGACTTTTCTGAATTAGGTGAAGCAATAGATTCTCCGATGCGTACATATTCCTCTGGAATGTATGCCCGCCTAGCCTTCTCCGTTGCAGCAACAGTTCGTCCAGATATTCTCATAGTCGATGAAGCGTTGAGCACGGGAGA
>CAIZPZ010000128.1:0-9080 GCA_903934975.1 uncultured Actinomycetes bacterium
CCCTATTTGATGAGTGGTGGAACAGATACCAAGGCACTCTCTGAATTGGGAATTATTGGTTATGGATTTTCGCCACTGAAGCTTTCGCCGGAGTTAGATTTCATGGCTTTATTTCATGGAGTAGATGAGAGAGTTGAAATTGAAGGCTTGCACTTCGGAGTTCGCGTTCTTTCGCACTTCTTGGAGAACTGCTAAAGCGCTGAAATATCGTTGAGCGCCTCTCGAACAATATCGGGCAAAATGATTTGTTCAGTAGTGAGGGCGCCGCGTAGTTGAGCACCTGTTCGTGCACCAATGATTGCACTGGTAACCCCTGGGGCATCTCGTACCCATGAGAGAGCAACTTCTAATGGTGAATAACCAAGGCCCTGCGCTGCAACACAGACCGCATCAACGATGCGCGATGAGCGCTCGTCTAAATATGGATCTATGAAATGCGCAAAGTGTGGTGAAGCACCTCGAGAATCACTGGGCGTGCCATTTCGATATTTCCCCGATAAAACTCCACGTCCTAGGGGGGACCATGCAAGAAATCCAACGCCGAGTTGTGAAGCGCTCTCCAGTATTTCCTCTTCAACACTTCGATTGAGGAGTGAGTATTCATTTTGCATCGTCGCGATAGGAGCTTTCATTGAATGTGATTCTTGAAGAGTTATCGCTCGTGCACTTTGCCAACCAGAATAATTCGAGATTCCAACGTAGCGCGCTTTACCTGATGAGTAAGCAAAATCTAGAGCTGAGAGGGTGTCCTCTAATGGAATATTTGAATCCCATGCTTGAATCTGCCAAAGATCAATGTAATCAGTTCCTAAACGTGTGAGCGATTTTTCTAGTTGTGCAATCAATCCATGGCGAGAGACGTCAATATTTCTCTCGCCATTAGTAAATGAAATACCCGCTTTTGTAGCGAGAACTATCTCGTCGCGATTGAAAAGCGTGCCAATGAGCCCACCGATTACACGTTCGCTATCGCCATCACCATAAGTGGCGGCTGTATCAATAAAATTGCCACCAGCTTCTATATAAGCGCGACATTGATCAGCTGCCTCATGTTCGTCGGTATCTCGACCCCACGTCATGGTTCCGAGGCCAAGACGCGAAATGTCTAATCCCGTCCCACCAGCACGTCGCAATTCCATGTGGCGACCTTAGCAATACTGAGTCTTCAACGTTGCGATAACCTTGCTCTGTGTCCTTAGTTGTTTTAGTACGTCATGCACATTCGCAAGCGAATGCTGCCGGAATACTTTCTGGGCGACGTCCCAATATCGCGTTGAGTGAGAAGGGGCGAACGCAAGCCCAAGAATTGGCGATCCGACTAGGAGAATTAAAAGTCAAGGAACTACGTGTTAGTCCGCTGCAGCGTTGTATTGAAACTATTGATCCGTGGGTATCTACCAAATCTCGCATTCGCAGAATTGAAGACCATGGAATAACAGAAGTGGATTATGGAAAGTGGAGTGGAAGAACATTGCGTTCGCTCTCACGCGAGAAACTATGGAAGATAGTTCAAGAAAATCCTAGTCGTGTGTTTTTCCCAGATGGCGAAGGTATGGCAAATATGCAAGCAAGGGCTATTGAGTCAATGCACCTAGCTCTATCTTCAACAGGTACAGGTGCAGTTGTCATGGTGAGCCATGGGGATGTAATAAAGGCCCTTGTAGCGGCGAATTTAGGTATGCGCCTTGATGATTTTCAGAGAATCATTATTGATCCCGCTTCAGTAACGCTCTTTGATTTCTCCTCGAAAACTCCTCGACTCCTATTACTCAATGATTCCCACACGAATATTGGTGATTTAGGAATTGCTTCCACAAAGAAAAGACTTTTAGTTGGTGGCGGAAGTGGACCATCTTCAAAGAAGAAAAGTAAATGAGCCGGATAACGTATATATACGACCCGGTTGAGCGCTTTGTTGCAGGCACAGTGGGCCAGCCGGGAGAACGAACTTTCTTTCTTCAAGCAAGAACCGGTAGTCGCATCACATCAGTCTCGCTGGAAAAGGCACAAGTTGCCGCACTGGCACAACGTGTAGAGATACTCATTAGAGATCTGCGTCGCACGAATCCATCCATTGCGCTCATTCCTACAACTCGCGACGAATCTCCACTAGAGCAACCGATATTCGAGGAATTTCGAGTGGGTGTAATTTCACTTTCGTGGGATGAGAAAAAGTCTTTGATATGTATTGAATGCGAAGCTATTGGCGATGAGTCCGTGCAAGTTGATGAAGAAGGAGACTTGCTTCAGGTGTATCTAACGCCAGGTGCCGCATCTGCATTTGCTCATCGTTCGTTGATGGTTGTCGAAGCCGGGCGAATGCAATGTCCCTTCTGCGAAATTCCAATAGATCCACAAGGTCATCTCTGTCCCAGGGCAAATGGCTACCGACGCTAATGTAGAACTCCTCACAACGGGAGTTATTTCTGTTACTGGGCGTTTAGTCGACGCGTCTAATGCAACGCTTTTTGCTTCCATTGTTAGCGAGGATGCTCACGGTGAATGTATTTATAAACCAATCGCAGGGGAGCGGCCATTGTGGGATTTCCCTGATGGTCAACTAGCGCACCGAGAATATGCAGCTTTTCTTATCAGTGAGATGCTGGGCTTTCATATCGTCCCGCAAACTGTTCTGCGCGATGGGCCGTTCGGAATGGGCATGGTTCAACTCTGGATAGATATTGATGAAGATGTTGATCTCGCACACTTCTTCTCTCAAGATGATCCACGACTTCGCGCGATGGCTCTATTTGATGCAATCATAAATAACACTGATCGCAAAATTGGTCACCTTCTTCCGGATAAATCTGGTCATTTATATGGCTGCGACCATGGCGTTACATTCCATAGTGAATACAAATTACGTACAGTCTTGTGGCAGTGGGCCGGTGAACCACTGTTGGAATCAGAAATATCCATGTTGCAATCCGCGATGAGTGGATTTCCAGAAATTGCTCTCGCCCTCAAGGATTATCTGACATCGGAAGAGATTGATGCTTTGAAGATTCGCATAATCGACCTTGTAGAGAACGCTTCTTTTCCTTTACCGAATCCTGATTGGCCAAGTATTCCTTGGCCCGCGTTTTAGCTTGATGCAATAGTATTTCTAAATGAAGTCATGGGCTCAGGTCTATATTCCACCAATAGATTCTGCTATTCCATTTCCGCAGCTGAGCCTTTATAACTCTGCCACGCAATCAATCGATCCTTTGCCTACGAAGAGCCTGTATCAAATGTATGTCTGTGGAATCACGCCATATGATGCAACACATCTGGGTCATGCCGCTACGTACATCACCTTTGATCTCATCAATCGCTACTTGCGTGCTTCCGGTGCACGCGTGGATTTCGTCCAGAACATAACAGATATCGATGATCCACTTTTCGAGCGCGCTAAACGTGACAATGTTGATTGGAACGATTTAGCTACAAGCCAAATCGAACTTTTCCGGGGGGATATGGTTGATTTACACATAATTCCGCCCAAAGATTACATCGGTGTTGTTGAAGCTATTCCCATGATTATCGAATCTATTACGCAAATAGAAAAGTCTGCTCCAACATATCTCGTTGACTCAGATCTATATTTCGAAGTACATAGCGATACTGATTTTGGCAAACGATCTCATCTAGACAAAGCCGATATGTTGCAAATATTTGCAGAACGAGGCGGAGATCCTGCACGAGTTGGTAAGCGCGATCCCTTAGATGCACTCCTGTGGCTCAATCAACGCGAAGGTGAGCCAGGGTGGGATTCTCCATTTGGCAAAGGTCGTCCTGGATGGCATATCGAATGCAGTGCGATAGCAATGCACTACTTAGATGATGCTCTCGACAATCAATATTCAATCGATATCCAAGGTGGTGGAAGCGATCTGATTTTCCCACATCACGAAATGAGCGCTGCTCAAAGCAAAGCGATTTCAGGCAAAGAGTTTGCACGTGCATATGTTCATTCGGGAATGATTGGTCTTGACGGCGAAAAGATGAGTAAGAGTAAGGGAAATCTTCTCTTTGTTTCAAAAATGGTCAACGAGGGAACAAACCCCATGGTCATACGTCTAGCACTCATATCTGCGCATTACGCCAGCGATCGTATGTGGACTTCATCGTTACTCGACAATGCCCGCGATCTTCTAGAACGAATGACGATTGCTCTCTCACGCGAAGAAGTAGCCCCTACAAGACCTGTTATAGAGGCAATAGTGAGCGCACTGTCAAACAATTTGGATACACCTGCAGCACTAGAAGCGATTTCACTATGGTGTGATCAAAGCTTGAAGGGTTCTACAGGGGGAGAAGCGGGCGAGCTCTCGAGAGCTATTGATACTCTCTTAGGAATAGCGATCTAATCTTTTTGCCTGCGTAGATAGCGTTCGAATTCTTTTGCAATGCTTTCACCTGATGCCTCGGGTATTTCACTAGCATCTTTACTTTCTTCCAATGACTTGATGTATTCAGCTATATCGCTATCTTCTTTTGCCATTGAATCAACTGCTGCCTCCCACGCAATAGATTCAGTTGGTAATTCACCTAAAGGTAGATCGATTTCCAAGAAATCTTCTAGTGCGTTGATGAGTGCCAAAGATGCTTTAGGTGAAGGAGATTGAGATGCATAATGAGGAACAGCTGCCCACAGAGAGATTGCATCAATTCCGCGTTTGAAACAATTATCTTGGATTATTCCCAATATTCCAGTGGGGCCTTCATAGCGTGAAGTTTCAACACCTAATCTCTTTGCTAAATCAGGATGTCCTCCAGTTCCGCTCACGCTAATCGATCGCGTATGTGGAGCATCGGCTAAAAGGGATCCAAGAGTGATTACTAATGAAACATCTAAATCGTCTGCCAAATCAAGAATTTCGCGAGTGAAGTATTTCCATCGCATCGAAGGCTCCGCACCTTGAACGATTACGAAATCGTTTTCTAAATGTGGGGTTTGAATGCCAAAAACTCGTGTTGTAGGCCATGTAATGGATCGGATTTGGGATTCATCTAAATCGATTATTGGTCGATTCACCTGAAAGTCGTAAAACTCTTCGGGATCAATTTCTGCAATCAATTCGGGAATCATTGAGGTTGTATCGCCACTCCAGGCACCCAGAAGATGGGCCAATGCTCCAGAGGCTGCTTCACCGGCATCGTTCCATCCAGTAAAAGCGACCACCATGACGGGGGTGCGAAGCGCTGGAATTTTGAGAATCTCCATATCGACACCTTACGGTAACCTTCGACAAGTGAGTAAGTTGAAATCGTCGCAGACGAGACCGGGTCTCTTGCGCAGAGCCCTCACAACTCGAGTAGTTATCGCCGATGGCGCTATGGGGACGATGCTCCAAGAGGCCAATCCAACGCTAGAAGATTTCCAAGGTCATGAAGGCTGCAACGAAATTCTCAATGTGAGCCGTCCCGATATTGTCGCAAGCGTTCATAATGCATATTTGAGCGTGGGAGTTGATGCGATTGAGACGAACACTTTTGGAGCGAACTGGGCAAATCTTGCAGAATATTCCATCGAGGATCGTATTTACGAGTTGGCATTTGAAGGTGCAAAAATTGCACGCACATGTGCTGATTCATTTACTACCGCAGATAGACCACGCTTCGTCTTAGGTTCACTTGGTCCCGGTACGAAATTACCAAGTCTTGGACATACAACATATGAAAAGTTACGAGATGCGTACGAGTTGGCCTCGCAGGGACTTATCGATGGCGGCGTTGATGCACTTTTGATTGAAACTACTCAGGATTTATTGCAAGCAAAGGCAGCGGTAAATGGCGGACGAAATGCAATCAATAAGAGTGATCGCGATATCGTCCTAATCGCTCAGGTAACAGTTGAAACAACAGGCACAATGTTGCTCGGTTCTGAAATAGGTGCAGCTCTCAATGCTTTGGAACCTCTCGATATCGATTTGATTGGTCTCAATTGTGCAACTGGTCCGACAGAAATGTCTGAACACCTGCGATATCTTTCAAAGAGCGCGCACTGTGGAATTTCAGTGATGCCAAATGCGGGTCTACCAATCCTTGGTGCAAATGGCGCTCACTATCCACTCAATCCCGCGGAGTTAGCTATTGCTCTCAAAGGTTTTGTAAAAGATTATAGCGTCTCTCTCATTGGTGGATGTTGTGGAACAACTCCTGAACACCTCAAGGCAGTCGTTGATGAAGTAGGTGGAACGAAAAATCTCGAGCGTGCTGCAGACATTGAACCTGGCGCATCATCTCTCTATCAATATGTTCCCTTTAGGCAAGATAAGACTTATTTAGCTATTGGTGAACGTACGAATGCAAATGGCTCGCGTGCCTTTAGGGATGCGCTGTTGGCAGAAGATTGGCAGACATGTGTTGAAATAGCACGAGATCAGATTCGCGATGGCGCACACATGCTAGATCTCTCCGTTGATTACGTAGGCCGCAATGGCGTTTCAGATATGTCAGAACTTGCGTCACGCTTTGCTACAGCATCGACTCTGCCAATTGTTTTGGATTCAACTGAACCCGCAGTTCTCAAAGCTGGGTTAGAGCATCTTGGTGGTCGAAGCATTATCAACTCGGTCAACTATGAAGATGGTGATGGTGCTGATTCTCGTTTTGCCAAAATAATGCCACTCGTTGTTGAACACGGGGCCGGAGTCGTGGCCCTCACCATCGATGAGAAAGGTCAAGCGCGCAATTGCGAATGGAAACTTCAAGTAGCAAGACGACTCATCAATGATCTAACAAAAAACTGGGGCATGCATACCGGCGATATTTTGATTGATTGCCTCACCTTTCCCATCGCCACAGGACAAGAAGAGACACGTCGTGATGGAATAGAAACCATCTCTGCAATCAAACAATTGAAAGTTGAATTTCCACAGGTGCAAACAACTTTAGGAGTCAGTAACGTATCTTTTGGTCTCAATCCAGCCTCACGCGTTGTCTTGAATTCAGTTTTTTTGAATGAATGCGTCAATGCTGGCTTAGATTCTGCAATTGTTCATCCATCCAAAATTATGCCTATGGCGCGTATTCCAGAGCGTCAAAAGGAAGTTGCACTCGATCTGATTTATGACCGACGTACTTTCAACGGTGATGAATGCACGTATGACCCACTGACAGAATTCCTCCAACTCTTTGAAGGCGTGGAACTTGCAGCGACGAGAAATACGCGCGCCGCCGAGCTTGCTGCTCCTCCACTTGAAAAGCGTTTGGAACGACGCATTATTGATGGCGAAAAAGTCGGCCTCGAAGACGATCTAGATTCTGCGCGAGCACAAGGCATTGCTCCACTAGCGATAATCAATGACTACTTGCTTGAAGGCATGAAAGTTGTCGGAGAACTTTTTGGTAAAGGTGAGATGCAGTTGCCATTCGTTCTTCAAAGCGCAGAAGTAATGAAAAGCGCAGTAGCACTTCTTGAACCGCATATGGAAAAGACTGACGAAGCGGGTCGCGGAACTATGTTGCTTGCAACAGTCAAAGGCGATGTACATGACATTGGTAAGAATTTGGTAGACATAATCCTTACCAATAATGGCTACCGAGTCGTCAATATTGGTATCAAACAAACTATCAATCAAATAATCGATGCCGCCCTGGAATCCAATGTAGATGCGGTTGGTATGAGTGGGCTATTAGTGAAGTCAACTGTGATTATGAAAGAGAATCTTGAAGAGATTACGGCAAGAGGACTCGATCAAAAATGGCCAATTGTTCTTGGGGGAGCAGCCCTTACTCGCGCCTATGTTGAACAAGATTTAGCATCAGTGTTCCCAGGAGAAGTTCGATATGCACGAGATGCATTTGAAGGCCTACGTCTGATGGATGCGATCATGGCGGTAAAGCGTGGAGATGAAGGCGCTGCTCTTCCTGCACTTCGCGAACGTAAAGTTGCGAACACGCGAAAGAGTTCACAGGACACCGAGATTGATACCCGTCGAAGTAATGTTGCTATTGATATTGATATACCGAATACACCGTTCTTTGGTTCACGAGTTGTAAAGGGAATTCCACTTGCCCAATATTCCGGAATGCTCGATGAGCGGGCTCTCTTTGTTGGTCAATGGGGTCTCAAGGGAAATCGTGGCGAATACGAAACAATGGTTGAAGAAGAGGGTCGTCCGCGGTTGCGCTCTCTTCTCAATGAAGCGCAATCACAAGGTTGGCTCAATGCCGCTGTTGTCTATGGATATTTTCCATGCGTGAGTGAAGGCAACGATCTCATCATCTTGCATCACGAAGGTCCTGATAAAGGAAAAGAACGCACTCGCTTTTCATTCCCAAGACAAACTCGCGATCGTCGCCTCTGTATCAGTGATTTTTTTGCAAGCAAAGAGTCAGGTAAAGCCGATGTCGTGGCTTTCCATATCGTGACAATGGGTGCGGCAGTAAGTGCTGCCAGTGCGAAGTTATTTGAGGCAAATGCCTATCGTGATTATTTGGAGCTTCATGGTCTCTCTGTTCAACTAACAGAAGCCCTCGCAGAACATTGGCATGCGCGTATACGTGAAGAATTGGCACTGAACAATCTTGATTCACCCGACCTCCAAGAAATATTGGATCAGGGTTATCGTGGCTCACGCTATTCATTTGGTTATCCAGCTTGTCCTGATCTCGAACAGCAAGTCCAGCTCTGTGAATTATTGGAACCTGGTCGCATTGGAGTTGAGTTGTCAGAGGAATTCCAATTACATCCTGAACAATCCACATCAGCGATTATTGTTCATCATCCAGAAGCAAAATATTTCAACGCTAACTAATGGAGAATTTCTTTAGCGCCGTTTTTTTCGATATGGATGGACTTTTTGCAAACTCTGAACCCCGTTGGCTTGAGGGTGAGACAGAATTGATGGCGCGTCATGGCCACGCGTGGACTCATCAGGACCAAGTGCACTGCCTTGGCGGTCCGCTCACTCGTGTCGGCGAATACATGTTCTCGTTAGTCTCTGTCGAGAGCCCAGAGTATTTCACTCGAACGCTTGTTGAAATTGTGGTTGAAAAATTGTCGCAAGGGACGCAACTCATGCCTGGAGCCCAAGAATTAGCACGCTCTCTCAAAAATGCAGGTGTTCCTATTGCAATGGTCTCTGCGA
>CAIZPZ010000129.1:0-1801 GCA_903934975.1 uncultured Actinomycetes bacterium
CCAATATGCGAAATTTATTCGGGCGAAGAGTTGGCAGTGCGACACTCGTTGCAGCGCTCCTTGCTGGAGTTTTTCTCGGTGCCCCTGCGCAAGCCCTTGTTCGTGTTGCACCTTCAACGATCTGGGGTCACACATTTGCAGGTACCTCAGCGGTAAAGAGCGCTAACGCAACTACGACTAATAAACCTCGCTCAGCAAATATCGAGGCAAAATCTAAATTTGTCGTCAATTATAAAAATTTTCCAGAGTGGGCAAAGATCGAAGTGCAGTCCGCCATTGATATCTGGAGTGCGAATTTTCAATCAGTAGTTCCAATATCTGTTGAAGCAAGCTGGGGCCGTTCTCCTTCATGGGGAGTTCTTGGAAGTGCTCGTCCTGGTAATTACTACTCTGGCTTTGAAGGCGCACCTGATGCCTCACTCTGGTACCCATCAGCGCTAGCTAATGCACTTGCTAAAAAGGATTTAGATAAAGTTTCATCAGAGATGATTATTCAAGTAAATTCCACAGCATCGTGGAATCAGCGCGGTGATAGCACGCCAACGTCGCGCGAATATGATCTTGAATCTGTCATGCTCCATGAACTTGCGCATGGACTTGGATTTTTATCCAACAGCACATATGACTCATACTTCAATATTGGAAGTATTGATCAACCGACTCCATTTGATGCATTTACACAAACACCAGATGGGACTCGATTAGCTGATTTGCCATCACCATCACTTGAGCTAGGAAGCGCACTACAAAACGATTTAGTGTGGGGTGGGCCCATTGGTGTGAAAGCAAATGGTGGTGTCAAACCAAAACTATTTACTCCAGATCCATATGAAGGCGGTTCATCCGTCAGTCACTTAGATGAGAAGACATTTTCTAAATCAGGCTTTGATTCAGTGATGACACCAAATCTTGATGCGGGTGAAGTTTTTGGTGGGCCAGGACCGCTTCTACTTGCAATGATGGAGGATTTGAGAAGTAAACCTCCAGTTGGAATTGCAACAGTTATTCCACAAACACCCCGAAATGTACGGGCACTAGTCTCTGATTCCAGTGCAATTATCTCTTTTGATGCGCCAGTAAATGTGCGCACCGCACAGATAAGTACATACGTTATAAAAAATCTCAAGACTGGGGCAGAGAAGAAATCAATAACTAGCCCTGTACTTATGACGGGCTTGAAGAATGGAACTTCATACACATTTTCTGTCTATGCCATCAACTCGATTGGGCAATCAGATGCTGCCCAAACTAGTTCTGTAATCCCGCAAGCAGCCTGGAAGGCAACTGTTCTAGATAGCGCTGCCGATGGAAAAAGTGTCACTAGTACGACTTTCAACAATTTACCAACTCTTGCATATACGGACTCAAAAAATGGTGCGCTCAAAATCGCGCTACTCAATGGAAAAGCCTGGAAGAAAATTACAGTTGACGGTACGGGTGGAACAAGTGGACGCACCAAGCATCCAATAACTGGGCAGATATCACTCTGCGTCAACGGTGCTGGAACAAAGCAAACGCTTCACATTTTCTACAGTGATTCAGTGGATAAAGATTTGCGTTATGCCACATATGATGGAAAGAAATTTGCATTTGAAGTCGTTGATGGAAATGCGCCGTTAGTCAATAAATTTGAAGATCCCATTCGCGTAAGAGGAAACAGCGATGTTAGTGTTTCAAATGCATGCGTAGCTAGTGCAGGCGGAGTACAAGTTTTCTACCGCGACGAGAGCCAAGGCATTCTTCTTGGTGCTGTAAAGAAAAATGGTGAAGATTGGAATTACGAACTTGTTGATGGTGACCG
>CAIZPZ010000130.1:0-4010 GCA_903934975.1 uncultured Actinomycetes bacterium
AGGCGTTCCATACTCTTTTGCAACTTCAACTAAGCGCACTGAGTTTGATGAATTTGTAGAGCCAACCACAAGAACAAGATCTGCTTGAGGTGCAATTGCTTTGATTGCCTCTTGACGATTCTGTGTTGCATAACAAATATCATCACTGGGCGGATCTTGAATCTCTGGGAAACGCTCTTTGAGAATGGCAACTGCGTCTAAGGTTTCATCAACACTCAAAGTAGTTTGAGATAACCAGACAAGTTTTTTTCCTTCAGTTGGCACAATATTACGAGCGCCGTCTAGGCCGTCGACAACTCGAACTTTCCCAACAGCCTCGCCCGCAGTGCCCTCAACTTCTTCGTGACCATGGTGGCCAATCAATAAAATTTCAGCATCCTCTGCAGCAAATCTCTTTACTTCGTTATGAACTTTTGTAACCAATGGACATGTCGCATCAATAGTTTTTAGATTACGAGCCGCTGCCTCTTCATGAACAATGGGTGCAACTCCGTGAGCAGAAAATACAACAGTCTTGCCCTCTGGAACTTCATCAGTTTCATCGACAAAGATTGCTCCGCGTGCTTCTAGCGTTGCAACAACATGTTTGTTATGAACAATTTGCTTTCGAACATAGACAGGTGCGCCATAGAGGGCCAGCGCTTTTTCCACCGTGATAACAGCGCGGTCAACGCCAGCGCAATATCCGCGAGGCGCAGCAAGGAGAACTCTCTTAGCCATGGGGTGAGTCTATTAGGCTCATCTCATGTTCGAAACTTCAAGTGATGCGCCAGCCCCTGTGCGCGTGGTCACTGAAGCGATTAAGGAATACGTAGATCGCTTAGGACCAATCTGGGTCGAAGGTGAAATTTCCGAACTCAACGAACGCAGTGGCACGATGGCATTTATTCGCCTGCGCGATACCAGTGTTGATATGTCCTTATCAGTGATGTGTCATAAATCTGTTTTGGCATCGGTGCAACCACTTCCACAAAATGCTCGTGTGGTTCTCTTTGCTAAAGCATCTTGGTATACAAAAAATGGTTCACTTACTTTATCCGCGCGCGAGATTCGCCAAGTTGGTGTTGGTGAACTACTTGCACGGCTTGAACAACTCAAGAGCCTGCTTGCCGCTGAAGGACTCTTTGACTCTGATCGCAAAGTTAGCCTTCCACTTCTGCCACGCAAAGTTGGCCTTATTTGTGGGCGCAATACAGATGCGATGAAAGATGTTGTTGAAAATGGAAAACGTCGTTGGCCGATGGTGGAGTTTGAAATTCGCGAAGTCACAGTGCAAGGCGCAGCAGCCGTCTCTGAAGTGTCGCAAGCACTTCGCGAATTGGAAGCGGATAAAGATGTCGATGTCATCATCATCACTCGCGGTGGTGGCTCCTTTGAAGATTTACTTCCCTTTAGTGATGAAGGGCTCGTTCGATTAGCTGCCTCGTGTGAGACTCCAATTGTCAGCGCAATCGGCCATGAGAAAGATGCACCCCTCCTTGATCTCGTTGCAGATTTCCGCGCATCAACTCCAACAGATGCAGCAAAACATGTAGTGCCTGATTTAGCTGAAGAACTCGCACTTATCGAGCAGCTACGAAATAGAACTCGTCGCCGAATCATGACTATGGTCGAACTAGAAAGTACCCGCATTAAGAATTTGCAAGAGCGACCAGTGATGAAGGATCCATCGCTTCTTATTACCTCGCGAGCAGAAATCATCACCGCTCTGCGTGATCGTTCTAACCGCTCTTTCAAAGAGAGTTTGAAATTAGCAAAAGAAGAGCTCAAGCAGATTCGTGCGCGAGTTCGCTCGCTCTCGCCACAAGCAACTCTGGATCGCGGATATTCAGTCGTGCAATTGGCCTCCGGTGAAATTGCGCGTGATCCTAAAAAACTCAAAGCGGGCGAACTCTTGCGAATTCGTTTAGCACTGGGTGAGACTGAAGCCACAGCAACTGGAAAGCCCTAAAGGAGTAGATTTATCACATGAGCGCTGAGAAGAAATTGTCATATGAAGCCGCCCGAGATGAATTAGCGGAAGTTGTCGAAGCCCTCGAATCGGGAAGTGAAACCCTAGAAGAATCTCTCAAACTCTGGGAGCGCGGTGAAGAGCTTGCAAAGATTTGTCAGGAATGGCTCGATGGTGCACGCAAGAAACTCGATGCAGTAAAGCCTGCAAAGTAGATCCATCATGTCACCAACATTTTCATATTCAGATCTTCTACCAATAGGTGCCGATACAACTAAGTATCGAAAGATCGGCAGTGAAGGTGTTAGCACAATCAAACTTGGCGATAAAGAGTTTTTACAGATAGAGCCAATTGCACTTGAGAAACTAACTGAGACAGCGCTTCACGATATTTCTCATTATTTGCGCCCAGCACACCTTCAACAATTAGCAAATATCATCAGCGACCCAGAGGCATCTCCTAACGATCGCTTTGTTGCAATTGATTTACTCAAGAATGCAAATATTTCAGCCGGTGGAGTATTGCCGATGTGCCAAGACACAGGAACTGCCATTGTGATGGGTAAGAAGGGTCAATATGTGTTGACCACTGGAAAAGATGAAGAAGCGATTTCTCAGGGAATTTATGATGCGTATACAAAACTCAATCTTCGCTATTCGCAGATGGCGCCAATTACAACCTGGGAAGAGAAAAACACAGGCAATAACTTGCCCGCTCAGGTTGAAATCTATGCTGATTCCGATCACGCTGATGAATACAACTTTCTTTTTATCGCTAAAGGTGGCGGAAGCGCGAATAAATCATTTTTATACCAAGAGACAAAAGCGGTACTCAATCCAACATCGCTAATGAAATGGCTCGATGAAAAGTTGCGCTCTATTGGAACCGCTGCATGTCCTCCGTATCACTTAGCAATTGTTATCGGTGGTACTAGCGCCGAGCACACAGTAAAGACTGCAAAGTTGGCATCGACTAAATATTTAGATTCACTTCCAACATCGGGAGATGCCGCAACTGGCCATGGTTTCCGCGATATTGAACTCGAAGAAAAAGTCTTAGAACTGACTCGCACACTAGGTATTGGCGCACAATTTGGTGGAAAGTATTTCTGTCACGATGTTCGTGTGGTCCGACTCCCTCGCCACGGCGCATCCCTTCCAATTGCAATTGCAGTCTCATGTTCGGCAGACCGCCAAGCAAAGGCGAAGATCACAAAAGAGGGCATTTTCATTGAAGAATTAGAGCGCGATCCTGCCCACTTCTTGCCAGATACAACTGAGCAACACTTGGGTGATTCTGCAGAAGTTGTGAAGATTGATCTCAATAAATCAATGGATGAAGTTCGCGCACAGCTTTCAAAACATCCAATCAAAACTCGTCTCTCACTTACTGGCACCATTGTTGTCGCTCGCGACCTTGCCCATTCACGCATCAAAGAGATGCTCGATGCCGGTAAGCCATTGCCTCAATATCTCAAGGATTACGCCGTTTATTACGCAGGTCCTGCAAAGACTCCGCAAGGATATGCATCAGGCTCTTTTGGTCCGACAACTGCTGGTCGTATGGATTCTTACGTAGAACAATTCCAAAGTGCAGGTGGTTCATTTGTCATGCTCGCAAAAGGAAATCGTTCAAAGGCTGTCACTGATGCGTGCAAAACACATGGCGGATTTTATTTAGGATCTATCGGTGGACCAGCTGCCCGTCTTGCTCAAGATTGCATCAAAAAAGTTGAAGTCTTAGATTTTGAAGATTTAGGAATGGAAGCAATCTGGAAAATTGATGTTGTGGATTTCCCAGCCTTTATCGTTGTTGACGATAAAGGAAATGATTTCTTTGCCGAGACTAGCAAGCCGATGAGTATTGGTTCTCGACCAGCCTAATTTTTAGTAGTAACGACTGCGCTTGAATTTAGCCCATGCTTTACATGGGGTGTCATAGCGAATATCGATATAGCGAAGTCCCCATCGAATCTGTGTTACTGGGTTGGTGCGCCAATCACTGGCGATAACTTCCATCCTGATCGCTGGTAGTGCCTGAGGAATTCCATGGGCACCA
>CAIZPZ010000131.1:0-2489 GCA_903934975.1 uncultured Actinomycetes bacterium
ATCTCTGCTTTACCTGCCGCACTCAAGACTCTATTGCGCTGAACAGAACGCGCTTCACTTGCATGACGAGTGAGAACTTCAACAAGTGGTGCACCGCGCAAAGTCGCCGTAACCAAGGCATCGACGAAGCGTCGAATCAGAACTGATTTGATACGACGTCCCATTGAATCTAGTGCTTCATGAAGGGAAGATCCGTTACGAACATCGTTTACTACCCGTGCAAATTCCTGAGGAAGTTGGCCGGTCGCACTCTGTGAAATACGCTTGATTGCACTCAGTGGAGTCTCACCAGCGGATATTGCAAGAGTAAGCATTTCAATAACGGCAGGAAATTCGGATTCAAGGCTTGAACGATATTTCTTTACCTGGGTTGTTAGTTCGCGATCGATGTAGATGTACATACTTATAGCAATTAGTAGTGAGAGAAAGATTGAAAGTACAAAACTCTTTCCTAAAAATAGGAATAGAAAAATTGCAAAGACTGCAGAACCTGCGCAATAGATTGCTTGTCTGATTCTAAAGTTCTCGTACTCTCTTCTACCTATTCTTCCCAGCTCTTCAAGGCGTATTTGCACGCCACTTCTGTCTCGAGTTTTACTCGCATAATTGGCCGCACTCGTTTGGAGCTCAGAAGAAGTATGAGCGCCGCCATTGCCTCGCGCAATTAGATAGGCACCAGGGATCGCAAAGATGAGTGCTGAACAAATAATCGTGAGAGTCATTTGAATACTCGGGGAGTTTGGGGGAGTTTCCCTAATTTATTCATCCAAAGATAGGCAATTGCTGTCATGACTAAACCACTTGCAAGAATGAGAGTGCCGGTAGGTGTTGCATAAGCGGCCGCGGTAGTTGGTTGAGTTGAAAGAAGAAGCAAAAGTAGCCACGGAGCAGCAGCTGATAAGTGTGCAGAATTCTTGATCCATCCATGTTTTACTTCAATTTCGCGACGGAGAACTAAATCTTGACGAAGAAAATCACCTAGCGTGCGAAGAATTTGAAGGAGTTCGCTACCCCCTAATTCTTTTGCAATGAGAAGTGCTTCAAATATTTGATCACTTGAATGATGGGAGAACTCTGACTTGAGCTTGGTCAGAGCAATGGTGAAATCTCCACTTCTATAGAGCTCATTTCGGAATGTGGAAAAAGTGGGTCTAAGAATTTCTGGGCCTCGCAGGGCAAGTCCAGAAAGAGATTCAGTGAGAGATAAGCCAGATGAGATGCCTGACATCAAATGATCGATAACTTCAGGCCACGCCTCAATGAGTTCTGACTCATTTTTCACTCTTCTGCTTCGAAGCAAAGACCATGTAATCGCAGCAGCAAGAATTGCAAAAGCGGTTGCAATAATTATGGAATGAGTAAGGAGGAATACAAATGAGAACGTTGAAAAGGATGAAGCAATTGAAGTGATAGTGAGTTTTTGTGAGTCTTTCACTTGTGCCACCACGAAGTAATAGGAGCGCCAATCTGGGCAAACTTTTCTGGGTGTGGGAGAGAGCCCAAACCAGCTTCGTATTCCTTCCCATTCCAAATCCAAAGCCTTTCAATCTCTGCTCTATCGTTTTCATAGCGGCCAGTAAGTGCACATATTTCCTGAACGCGGCGCATTCCTGTTGAGTCAAGGCTCACATGAACGATGAGATCGATTGCAGATGCAACAGTTGGAGCAATGAACTTATGTGAAATATTTTCACCAGCGAGCAAAGGCAATGTCTGCAATTTTGTAATTGCATCACGAGGAGAATTCGCGTGCAGGGTGCCCATTCCAGGAAGTCCAGAATTGAGTGCAATCAACAAGTCGAGCGCTTCGGCTTCACGAACTTCGCCAACGACAATTCGTGATGGACGCATACGTAGAGCCTCTTTGATAAGTCTGCGAAGTGGAATTTCACCATCACCTTGCAAATTGGCACTTCGTGTTTGCATCTGTACAACATCAGGTAATTGTGGATTGAGTTCAAAAACTTCTTCAATTGTTACAAGTCGCTCGGTGAGTGGAATCGCACCAGTGAGGGCATTGAGCAGTGTGGTTTTTCCAGATTGCGTTCCACCGCTGACCAATATGTTGAGCCCAGCCTGAACACTATATTTTAGTGTTGTTGCGATGGAAGCATTTATAACACCAAGGTTTGCTAACGCATCGACAGATAAATGACGAAGTAAATGTTTGCGAATATTTACAGCCCAGTGGGTTGCTGTAATTTCAGGAATTGCAACATGTAAACGACTGCCATCGGGTAAGCGAGCATCAACAAATGGATGGGATAGATCTAAGCGTCGCCCACTCCACATTAGTGCTCGCTCTACGATATTTCGAACTTCATCGGAGGTGAGTAGCAAATTTGTAAGTTCACTTCTCCCAGCTCGTGCAATAAATATTCTTTCGGGAGAATTAATCCAAATTTCTTCAATTGTTGGATCAGTCATAAAGGTTGCTAGCGGACCAAAAGTTACATCGAGGTCAAGATTCATGCATGGAAGGTAAAGCC
>CAIZPZ010000132.1:0-2391 GCA_903934975.1 uncultured Actinomycetes bacterium
GAATGGCGCAACGCCATCCATTGCAAATATTCCCATCATCATCATGCGCGCAACCCAGAAGAACAAAATGTCATAACCAGTAACTAGAACACTGGTTGGGTAAAACTTCTTTACATCGGCAGTAATTTCTGGCCAACCAAGAGTTGAGAATGGCCATAGCGCTGATGAGAACCATGTATCTAATACATCAGGATCTTGTACGTATCCTGCGGGTGCTTTTTCTTCTGGACCCAAAACTAATACATCACCATTTGGTCCATACCAAACAGGAATTTGATGTCCCCACCACAATTGGCGAGAAATACACCAGTCGTGCATATTGTCGACCCAATCGAAATAACGAGGTTCTAATTCTTTTGGTTCAATCTTTACTCGTCCTTCGCGAACTGCATCTCCTGCAGCCTTAGCAAGTGGTGCAACACGAACAAACCATTGCATGGACAAACGTGGTTCAACAGTTGTGTCGCAGCGAGAACAATGTCCAACTGAGTGAAGATATGGACGTTTTTCTGAAACAACACGACCCTGTGCTTTGAGCTCTGCTACAACCGCTTTTCTGGCATCAAAGCGATCCATGCCATCGAATTGTGTACCGGAATTAGCCATAACTCCGTGCTCGTTCATAATGATTGGCATATCAATTCCGTGACGTGTTGCCATTTCAAAGTCATTGGGATCGTGGGCTCCAGTTACCTTTACAGCCCCCGTTCCAAAGTCTGGGTCTACTAATTCATCAGCAATGATTGGAATCATTCGATTAGCGAGCGGGAGTAGAACTTGCGTGCCAACCATGTGCTTATAACGAGGGTCATCAGGGTGAACAGCTACTGCCCCATCGCCAAGCATTGTTTCGGGGCGCGTAGTTGCAACAGTTATTTGCTGATCTCCATCGCCATAGCGAACAGATACAAATTCGCCTTCCACATCTGAATGCTCGACTTCAATATCTGAAAGAGCTGTCAAACAGCGTGTACACCAGTTGATGATTCTCTCTGCGCGATAGATAAGGTCTGCGTCATAGAGCTTCTTGAAAATTGTTGGCACAGCTTTGATTCCATTTGCATCCATTGTGAATGCTTCACGACTCCAGTCAACGCTTTCACCAAGACGGCGCATCTGTCCAAGAATTGCACCACCAGATTCGGCTTTCCATTCCCAAACTTTTTTCACGAACTCTTCGCGGCCTAAGTCATGGCGCGACTTTCCTTGCGCCGCTAATTGTTTTTCAACAACGTTCTGTGTTGCAATTCCAGCGTGATCCATACCTGGTAACCAGAGAGTTTCAAAACCTTTCATGCGCTTCATACGAATGAGTACATCTGGCAGCGTGTGATCGAGTGCGTGACCAATATGCAAACTGCCAGTTACATTGGGAGGCGGAAGAACAATTGTGTATGGCTCTTTGTCAGAAGTGTTATCGGCAGTGAAATAACCAGCCTTGATCCACTTTTCGTATAACGGTGACTCAATATCGGCCGGTGAAAAGGTCGACGCGAGTTCGCGCTTGCTCTGACTCATAGCGAGCAGTCTAGATTATGCGCTCTTCTCCTCTTGACCCTTTTGGGCCCGTGCGCGCTTTGGAATATCGCCTGTGCGATTAGTCATCGTAGGCAAAACCCCATCGTTGATACATTCCTTAGTAACAACGACCTTGGCAACATCAGAACGGCTAGGTACGTCATACATAACGGCCAATAGAACTGATTCCATGATGGCGCGAAGTCCACGTGCCCCAGTGCCGCGCTTGAGTGCAAGTTCGGCAATTGCATCGAGTGAATCAGCATCGAATTCGAGTTCAACATTATCGAGATCAAAGAGACGTTGATATTGCTTGACCAGTGCATTTTTTGGCTCAGTAAGAATTTGCATGAGCGCTTCTTTATCTAGATTTTCAACGCTTGTAATAACAGGAAGGCGTCCAATAAATTCTGGAATCATTCCAAATTTCAAGAGATCTTCTGGCATAACTTCAGCGAAGAAATCTCTGCGTGACTTATCTTCGGAGCTCTGCATGACGGCATTGAATCCAACGCCCTTGCTTCCACTGCGGCTTTCAATAATCTTTTCAAGTCCTGCAAATGCTCCACCAACAATAAAGAGGACATTCGTTGTATCGATTTGAATAAATTCTTGATGTGGATGCTTGCGTCCACCTTGTGGTGGTACAGATGCAACTGTTCCTTCAAGAATCTTGAGAAGTGCCTGCTGCACACCTTCACCAGATACGTCACGAGTAATTGATGGGTTCTCAGATTTACGAGCGACCTTGTCAATTTCATCGATATAGATAATCCCAGTTTCCGCCTTCTTCACATCAAAATCTGCGGCTTGCAATAATTTGAGCAAGATATTTTCAACATCTTCGCCCACGTATCCAGCTTCAGTAAGCGC
>CAIZPZ010000133.1:0-6450 GCA_903934975.1 uncultured Actinomycetes bacterium
AGCTCTTGAATAATCTTTCCATTACCGCGCACAGGACCATCGAGGCGCTGCAAATTACAGTTGACTACAAATGTGAGGTTATCTAATTTCTCTCGTGTAGCAAGACCGATTGCACCTAAAGTATCGACTTCATCTACTTCACCGTCACCAAGAAATGCCCACACATGTTGCTGGCTTGTATCTTTGATTCCACGGTTGTGCATGTATCGATTGAAACGTGCCTGATAAATTGCATTGAGTGGACCAATTCCCATTGACACTGTTGGGAATTGCCAAAAATCTGGCATCAGACGTGGATGAGGATAAGAAGATAATCCGCCACCTGTATGCGAAAGTTCTTGACGGAAACCATCGAGTTGATTTTCGCTAAGGCGTCCTTCTAGAAATGCACGTGCATACATTCCAGGGCTTGCATGTCCTTGGAAGAAAATTTGATCGCCGCCACCTGGATGGTCTTGTCCACGGAAGAAGTGGTTGAAACCAACTTCATAGAGTGCAGCAGAGGATGCATACGTTGAAATGTGTCCACCAACTCCAACACCTGGGCGCTGCGCACGGTGAACCAACATCGCTGCATTCCATCTATTGAATGCGCGGATTCGACGTTCAATCATTTCATCGCCAGGAAAATCTGGTTCATTTTCTGGAGAGATTGTGTTGATGTAATCAGTTGTACGAAGTGCGGAAACACCAATATTTTTTTCATGTGCTCGCTTGAGAAGGCTGAGCATCAAGTAACGGGCACGAACTGGTCCTGCATGCTCAAGGGCTGCATCAAATGAGGCATGCCATTCGGCAGTTTCGGAGGGGTCAATATCTACGAGTTGATCGATTATCTGATCGGGTGCCTCGAAGTTATCTCTCATAGGCATATTCTTGTCGATACCGGCCAGTTAGTGAAATTGAACCACTAGATGTTTTCACACTCTGGGACAGATATTTTCCGCCTACCCCCTTGCGTAAGAGGCGCTTATTCGGTGCAATTAACCCGTGACATCGCGCATGGGCTTCACTGCCGACGAGCTGGTTCTAGAGCTTGGCTACGGCAGCGACTGTGACGAAAATCTTCGATCCAGTATTCGAGAAATCACCGGAACAGATTTTCTTGATCAAGACTCCCGTGAAGTAGTTGATGCGGTTCTTATTTGGTGGCGTGAAGGCGATGGTGATCTCGTCGATGAACTTATGGATGCAATGACTTATCTCAGTGAAAGTGGTGCCATCTGGGTACTCACTCCAAAGATTGGCCGCACCGGACATGTTGAACCAAGTGATATTCAAGATGGCGCACCACTTGCAGGTCTTAGTCAAACATCAACAATGTCTATTGCAACTGATTGGAGCGCTACACGTCTAGTGGCACGAAAGTCAGCCAAACGGTAGATTTGCTCGCATGACATTATCAATTGGAAGTGCCGCACCAGATTTCGAATTATCGGATCAACACGGAGAGAAAATTTCACTCTCATCATTCAAGGGCAAGAAGAACGTTGTTGTTCTCTTTATTCCTTTCGCTTTCACTGGAACATGTACCGGTGAACTCTGTGCACTTCGTGATGACTTAGCGCCATTTCAAAACGATAACGTTCAACTCCTTGCAATCTCATGCGATTCCATGTTCACCCAACGCATCTTTGCTGAACAAGAAGGATACAAATTTCCAGTGCTTGCAGATTTTTGGCCACATGGCGCAGCTGCAAAAGCGTACGGAATTTTCAATGAAGAACTGGGTTGTGCGATGCGCGGAACCTTCATCATCGATAAAGAGGGAATTGTTCGCTGGCAGGTCATAAATGGTTTAGGCGATGCTCGCAATATTGCTGATTACAAAACTGCTATATCTGCCCTCTAATTCATCAGATTTACGCGGGCGAATTCCTACTTTCGCATTTGTGAAGTAAGATTTCGCCACTAGCCAGGCAGGTGTGAAAACATTTGCCGACGTTAGGGTGCTTAGCTCAGTGGTAGAGCGTCTCGTTTACACCGAGAATGTCGGGGGTTCGAAACCCTCAGCGCCCACCAGTTTCAAGGATTCAAAGATTCACGAACGATGTAATCCTTAGCTAACCTTTCAAATTCGCTAAACTCCATATCGAGGAATTTTTCAAAATCAGCTTCACTCCAACTTCCTCGCCGCTGCATTTCGTTTATAAAGACGAGAGTCTCCTTAAGCCCTTTCTTGGCAACCATGTAACGAGAAACGCCCTGCCCGAGGGATGTTTGGCACCAATTCTTTGTAATCTCGTACGAGTAGCTCAATTCACTTAATGAATTCTTTGTGCATTGATCCGCTCCATTTTTGATAGTGACCCACTGCGGTTCACCCATACTTGTCATGTATTCGCCAACTACACCTTTGAGGCCACGGACAAACCAGCCAGGCAGATTGCGAGTGTTGGAAGATAAACCTATCGCCACATAACCCATATCACTTCCGAGGGCACCCGCTAAGTGATTGAGCGCAACGCTTTCTTTTGGCATCGGAATGATCTGAGTTGGATTGGTAGCTAAACAACCAGCCAGAGCCCAGTTGTTGTAGCTAGACATTACATATTCACCAACACCTACCCAACTTATATCTTGGGAGCAACGCCGTGAAAACTCTGATTTAACAAAGGCTTCTGAGTGCCCCAAGATTACAACAGGTGGCCTGACTAATTTCATGATGGGTTGTGCCACATAAAGTTTTCGCATCAAAACCTTTGTGGCTTCTGCGTTTTTCAAATTGATTGCATCTTCAACAACGAGTTCTCCAATTAATGAATCGTCAACGGAGTTGGTATTGACCACCGGTAGAAGCGCTTTCAGGGCAGAGCGAATTTCTTGTACGATCAAATCTCCTGCGGGGGACAGGCTTGGAGTTGGAGTTGCACTAGCCGCTGGTGAAACTTGCACAACAGGCTTTGCAATTACCACGCCCTTGTCCCACAACAATTTTTTGCCTGTCCTTATGCAAGTAAATTTCTTACCTTGGTATTTTGAAACTAAACCTTTGGATTTACATACCGATCCAGCTTTTGTCGCGGCATTGGCAGGGATACTCAAGGAGGTTGAAATAAGGGCGATTGCCATTAGAGTGCCGATGCGCTTATTCATAATATGGATTCTACTTTCAAAACTTGTCTCTATTTTCGAGCTTGTATGAAGGCTCTGGAGACAATTCGTGAAATAACTGGCGCCGCTTGAGCCCAACTCACTTGATATTCGCTTTCAAAAGCCGCCTCGAATGAACTTCCGTCAGCAATCCTTTTGAGTAAATCAAAACTCTTATCTATGCCGCCAATAGAAATCAAGGTCTCCATTGTTATAAAGCCAACTGTGTAATTGAGAGAGTTAGTTGATCCGGGACAAGGCACCTTCATATTATCCGCCAAGAACTTTTCAATTGTTTGGGGCGATTTATCTGGGAACGGCCAACGGAACATTTTCATCCAGTCAGTACGCAGTTTCAAATAATCTTTCATTGTTGCAGCACTAGTCAAAATAGAAACTGCTTGTGGTTGTCCTTCTGAATACCAGCAAGGCATCATTACAGGGGGAGGTTCAGTAGTCTTATTTGCGAAAATAATTCCTTGCACAGCATGGACATATTCATGCAAGTCATTCTGCCCATTGAATCTAGCCTGATCTCCGTAGCGAGTTACAGGCGTTGAGACACCTACAAGCACTAAGCCAATTCCACTTGCATAGTTAGTAAAGGCACCATCACAGTCTTCGCGTGAACATAGCTGCTCAGCTTGCTGAGCAAGAGATTCCCCTAATCTAAATGGACTGGAATATTTCGTTGCATTTTCTTTACCCCAATTAACATCTGCTTTATTGAAACTGTAAAACTTCGCTTCACTTGGCTGACTAATATTTCCCATTGCGCGAGAACCAAGGAGCACCATTTTTTCTGTTATTTCATCTGAATATCGCTTAGGTGTATTTGGTCCAAATAACAGGCTTACTTTTGTCTTTGGTTCTGGAAACTTCTTTATATTTGCATGTACGTCAGACCATGCCGAGTATGCAATACCTTCAAAATTTGATTCTAAATCTTTGAATGACGTAGGAAATGTGGGCACAACTTCGACAGTCGGACTTGGCGTTGGAGATGCTGACGGCGTTGGAGTTGCACTTGCCACTGGTGCAACTTGAACGACAGGTTTTGGAATTATCACGCCCTTGTCCCACAACAATTTTTTGCCTGTTTTTATACAAGTAAATTTCTTACCTTGGTAATTTGAAACTAAACCTTTGGATTTACATACTGATCCCGCTTTTGTCGCTGCATTGGCAGGGATATTCAAGGTGGTTGCAATAAGGGCGATTGCCATCAAAGTGCCGAGGCGCTTATTCATATTGGCGATTCTACTTAGGCTAATTGGAAATACCAGCGATACCTACTAGAGTTAGCGATGAATTACTGGTTACCAAACAATTACATGCAACTAAATGGTCGGAGGCGACATGAAAGCCAGCCCACAAGACCAACGCAGCATTCTCGATGTTCAAGGTTTCGACTTTGCCACCAGCACCCTTGCTAACAAGATCAAGAATCTTCCTGAAGCCATAGAACTCAGCGCGACCATCATCAAATCAAATAATGCCCGTGATCTTCGTATTGCAGCCCAGACAGAACTCAGCGATGTAAAGCGCGAACTATTGCGAGCAGAGGGAGATGTTGAGCAGATTGTTACTCGTATTACTCGCGATGAAGCAAGACTTTCTGGTGGAAGTGCATCCCCTAAAGAATTAGAGCAACTGCAACATGAAGTAGTAAGCCTGAATGCTCGTCGTAGTGAATTAGAAGAAGTTGAATTAGAGATCATGATGCGAGTCGAGGCAATCAATACTCGAATTACCGATTTAGAAAATGAAGAGAAGACTCTTGCTACCGAGATCTCAGATCTTGAAATCCGCAAAGAGAATGCACTCGCTGCTCTCAATAACGAGATTGAATCAATTGCAAAAGAGCGTTCTGAAACTATTGCCTCTGTTGAAAAAGCACTAGTTGATCTTTATGAAAAGATTCGAAGTAGTAATGGCACAGGTGCTGCAGCCCTTGTTGGCGGTCAATGCAAAGGATGTAACCTTTCAGTAAATACTGTTGAACTAGGTCGAATCGCAGCACTAGCTGAAGATGAAGTTGTCCGCTGCGAAGAATGCCGTTGCATCTTGGTGCGGGTGAAGTAAATGGCTCGCCATTTCACACTTACTGCCGATGGTGGTTCCAGAGGAAACCCTGGTGCTGCAGGGTATGGAGCAGTTATTACTGAGAGTGGAAATATTCTTGCCGAACTCTTTGATGTCATTGGAATAGCCACAAATAACGTTGCTGAATACAGTGGACTTATCGCTGGTCTACGAGAGATAAACAAACTCGATCCCAACGCAACTGTTGATGTGAAGATGGATAGCAAATTAGTTGTTGAGCAGATGTCTGGACGTTGGCAGATAAAGCATGCTGATATGCGCACATTGGCTCAAGATGCACGTAGCGCCCATGATCCATCACTTGTTTCGTACAGTTGGATTCCTAGAGATTTGAATTCGCATGCCGACCGTCTTGCAAATAAGGCACTCGATGGAGAAAGCCAACCAGCACCGAGGCAACTCAATTACCTAACAGATCGTTTGCGCACAGGTGAGCAAGCAACGAATATCTATTTTGTTCGACATGCTGAAACTATTTTGACCCCAGATCGTAAATTCTCAGGTCAAGGTGTTCTAGATCCAGAGCTAACAAGTACTGGCCTCGCCCAAGCTGAATTAGTCGCACAAGAAGTTGCGAAGCTAAAGGGTGAAGTACTTATAGTTTCGCCATTGCAGCGCACAAAACAGACCGCAGAAAAGATAACAAAGGCAACCAAGCTAGAACCAATATTTGATGACCTATGGCTTGAATGTGATTTTGGTTTATGGGATGGACTCTCCGTTGAAGAAGTAAAAGAGAAGTTCCCTAATGAATACCAACAATGGACGACTTCAACTGCAATTGCACCACCTCAAGGTGAGTCATATGACGCACTTGCCATACGAGTTGAGGCGGGGCTAGAAAAGATTGCCTACACATATCCAGGACAATCGGTGATTGTTGTTGCACACCATCTTGTAATAAAAATAGCAGCACGACTTGCGATGGGAGCATCGGCTGAAAGTATTTTCCATTCCGATGTTGCGCCATGTTCTATTTCGCAGATTTCAATCTGGCCAAGTGATGGCTTGCGCGCAGTGCGTAGCCTCAATGAACGTGGCCATTTGCGCTCATAAAAGCGCTTATTTATTTCTGATTTGCCCGATAAGGTAACGGTATGACTTCACGAATATTGCATGCAGCCACGGGATCCAAAATTTCGGCCCAAGGGTGGGCTCAAGAAGCAGCAATTCGTATGTTGCATAACAACTTAGATCCAGCAGTTGCTGAACATCCAGAAAATTTAGTTGTCTATGGTGGAACTGGAAAGG
>CAIZPZ010000134.1:0-3080 GCA_903934975.1 uncultured Actinomycetes bacterium
AAGATGCCTCGCGTTGGCGAAACTGTTGATGAGGTTTATTTAGTTGCTTGGAATAAAGCAGTTGGTGATGTTATTGCTGTTGGTGATGATCTCATGGAAGTTGAAACAGATAAAGCAACAGTTCAAGTTCCATCACCTGTTGCCGGCACACTCCTTGAAATATTCTTCAAAGATGGAGATGAAATCAAAACAGGTGATGCAATAGCAATTTGTGAAAGTAACTAAAGCGTAAATCCTGCTGCAACTCCACGGCTCATCACAACCTGGGCCATTCGAATTGATGCTGCATCCACCATTACTTGATCTCGCACAATAACGCCTTGACCTTCGTAATCTTTGAGTAGAGCAATAGCACTTTTGAATTCTTCAATGGTGGGTGTAAATACTTTATGACAAAGTTCAATTTGGCTTGGGTGAATCAACCATTTACCATCAAATCCCATGCCATAAATTGCTAGCGCACTTCTCTCAAATGTTTCAGGATTCTTGTAATCAACTGTTGGGCCATCGAGTGCTTGAATTCCATTGGCACGAGCAGCAATCAAGATTTGCGCTAAGGCATGATTGATAATTACTTGTGTTGATTCGTTGATATGAAGTGTTGGTGCGCCAACGTCGGCAAGAAAATCAAGTGGGCCAAATGAAAGAGAAATAATTCGGGGGTGAGCGGCAATGAGATTAATGTTTTGAAGACCTTGCGCAGTTTCAATTTGTGCATCAAGGGCAATAGTTCCAACTGGTAGGCCGTTCGCTTTTTCAACGGATGCAAGCTCTGCATCCATCCAGTTGCAATCATCAACGCTATTGATCTTTGGAAAGATAATGGAATCAATTTCGCGGCCAAGCCCACCAGCAAGAAGAGCTAAATCATCGCCAACGTAAGAGGTATTGCGAGCATTGATCCGCACGCTAATAAATGGAGATGAAAAGGCATCTCTCTTCACGCTCTGAGCAAGGAGGTTTCGGGCAGCTGCCTTTGATTGGGGTGCGACGGAATCTTCTAGATCGAAAAAGAGCGAATCAACAACGAGGGATTGTGCCTTGGCGATCATCGCCTCTTTATCCCCGGGCACAGAAAGGAGTGAGCGTCGCAGCATCCCTATTCCTTTCTATTCCTAGCCGATTAATCGACCTGAGATTGCAACCCTAGTACCCAATAAGAGGTATATAAAGGCGGTGAAGGCCATAATCGCGCTCACATTGTGAGAATCTCGATTGTTATCGTTATCAAATATTTATCAAGAACCTATTGACGCTTGAAACCTATAAGACTATTTTTACCCGTAATTGAAACCATTCAATCGCGGGTGGTTCTTTTACTCATCGAAGCAAAAGGAGCAGGGATGAAGATCGTTCGAAATAGTCGCTTAGCTAAAGCGCTGATGTTGGGGTTGCCTGCGGTTCTCGCATCAGCAATGCTCGCAGCACCAGCACAAGCAGCAACAGAAATCACTTTCCAGACTTGGAACTCACAAGATTCACAGGATAAGTGGAATGCAATGACAGCTGCCTTCATGAAGGCAAACCCAGACATCACCGTTAAGACAAACTTTGTACCTGGCGGCGTAGAGGGTGACGCACTTGTGAAGTCACAACTCGCTTCAGGAACAATGACAGATGTATTTGCTTACAACGTCGGTGCGCTTATGCAAGCAATCGATCCAGTAAGAAATCTTGTCAACCTCAAGAATGAGCCATGGATGAAATCTGTGAACACAGGCTTTATTCCATCTGCAACAGGTGCTGACGGCGGAGTTTACGCTGCACCATTTGGAACAGCTATGGGCGGCGGAATTCTTTATAACAAGCGAATTTATTCAAAGCTTGGTTTGCAAATTCCTTTGACATGGAAAGAATTCATGGCAAACAATGCAAAGATCAAGAAGGCTGGAATTACTCCAGTTATCTCTTCATGGAAAGATTCATGGACAGCACAACTCTTCGTACTTGGTGATCACTTCAACGTAGCGGCTGCAATGCCAGGATTTGAAGATAAGTTCACAAAGAACAAGATTGTTCTTGCTAAGAATCCATCAACACTTGCTGGCTTCCAGCACCTTGAAGAAGTCAGAAAAGCTGGCTATTACAACAAGGATGTTGCAGCAACAACATTTGCTAAGGCACTTGAGTACCTAGCACTCGGTAAGGGTGCTCACTACCCAATGCTTTCTGCAGGCATCGACACAATCGTTGCTAACTTCCCAACAAAGGCTTCAGACATTGGATTCATGGCACAACCAGGAACTAATGCAAAGAGCAATGGTGTAACAGTGTGGATGCCATCAGGTGTTTACATTTCAAAGACATCAAAGAACCTAGAAGCTGCTAAGAAGTTTGTTGCTTGGACAGTTTCAAAGGAATCATTTGAGGTTCAAAATAAGGTTGTACCTCCATCAGGTCCATACTTTATTAAGGGTGCACCAGTTTCAGGTAACTTGACTGCTGTATTCACAGACTTGTACAACTACATGCAAGGTAAGGGAACAAGCTATCCAGCTCTCGAGTTCCTTACACCTGTAAAGGGTCCAAACCTTTCACAGATTTGCGTGGAAATTGGTTCAGGCCAGAAGAACGCACTTCAGGGTGCGCAGTCATACCAGAAGGATCTACAAAAGCAGTCACAACAGCTTGGTCTTGCTGGCTGGTAAGTAGTACTTAGTTAGAAAAGAGAACCGGCTCGAAGAGATTTGAGCCGGTTCTCTTTCACTAATTTCATTCACCTTTATAAAGATTAAGGAAGTAATAATGAAGAAAAAGGGAATAAAGAGTCCGTATGCAAGCTCTTTGTATTGGCCAGGCGGAATCATTTACATGGTTCTCTTTTTTATTCCAACAGTTCTCTCATTATTCTTCAGCCTTACACGATGGACCCTTCAAGATTGGGAGTTCATTGGATTTGAAAACTTCACTCTTTACTTTTCAGAAGAGAATTTACGAATCGGATTTAGAAATACAATAATTTATGCTGTTCTAACTAGCGGACTCAAAGTTATTTTTGCACTCTACCTAGCTAGTTTCTTATCATCAAAACTTCGGGCAACAGGATTTATTCGCTCAGTTCTTTTCTTCCCAACACTTGT
>CAIZPZ010000135.1:0-2328 GCA_903934975.1 uncultured Actinomycetes bacterium
ATCCAGTAGAAGCAACTTTTCTTAGAACAAAAGTGAAGTCCTGTAAGAGTTCTGCTGTTGCCGTTGTATTCACGAAAAAAGTTACAAAGAAAATAACTCCAACGCCAACTACAACGACTATTTCAACACCAACGCCAACACCGTCCGTAACACCAACGCCAACACCGTCCGTAACACCAACACCTACGCCGACTCCTACTGGTCTTGCGCTATTCAAATTTGCTAATTGCACTGCTGCAAAAGCAGCCGGAGTCACGCCCATAAGAAAAGCGATAAACCCAGGGTTATATGAATTAAACGCATCCCTTGATCGCGATAAAGATGGTGTTGCCTGCGATTCATAAGCAAGTGATTTCTATTTATAGGGAAAGCACATGATTGAGAATGCTCGATTCCGTTTTTCAATCATGAAATGAACAAAATGAGTACTAATCAATCACCCAGCTTGCTGACCCTATGGCGCAATCGTTATCGAGACGTTACCTAAAGTCTCTGCAAATTACTTGCAAGTAAATGCGCTTTTCAATAACCTAACGTTCAATCTCGAGCAAGTGGCGGGATATTCATCTAAATAGGAGGAATAATTTGATCAAGCAACTCGCTACACGAAAGAGCATCGCTACAGTCACTGTAGTTGCGCTCGCAATTAGCGTTCTAACAATGGGCACTAGCTCGGCTGCAGATGCAACATGGAACTGTAAGCCAACAAAAGCTAAGCCTGTAACAGTTCGTCTCATCGAATTTTTCGCGGGACCAGCTCGTACACCACTTCTCAATGCATATGCTCGTCAATTCGAGGCTAAGAATCCAAATGTGAAGGTAGAAATTATTTCTCCATCACAAGCAGATTCAGCAGCAAAGATCACACAACTTCTACAAGCAAAGAACGTAGATATTGTTGAGCCAGCTGGTGCAATCATGGGACAGGCAATGTCTGCAAAGCAGCTTGCTAACATCTATCCATACTTCTCAAAGACAAAGGGCTGGGCTGGTCTAACTGACTACTCCAAGTTCCAAGCAGAATTGTACGGAAAGAAAACAACTTACATGGTGCCAAATGGTTACTACGTAAAGGCTGCTTTCGTTCGTCCAGCACCAATTGCTGCAGGAGCACCTGCTGTACTTGAAAAGATTAAGAAGGGTACAGCCACATGGGCTGACATTCTTGCTGCGAAGTCTTCAAACACTGCAACATCATCGATGTATGCAATGCGCGGAGCTCGTGCATCATTTACACAAGCAATCTTTATCATCCGTGCCTACAACGCACCTGACCTAAACTCAGGCGGATACTGGAACAAGAGCACAAAGACAAGCATGTTCAATTCTGCGAAGTCAAAAGAAGCTCTTGATCTCATGATGAAGATCTGGAAAGAAGCATCACCTGCAGCATCTGTTGCATGGGGATACCCAGAAATGGTTCAAGGCTTCGTTGATGGAACAGCTCACTATCTAATTCAGGATAACGAAGTTATCCAGATTGTTGATGAGAAGTATGCTCCATTCGATAGTGGCAAGTGGATCATGGCTCAAATGCCAAAGGGTCCAACAGGCTACTCAGCACAAGATGTAAGTGGTGGCGGATGGTCAGTTGCACAATCTTCAAAGTGCAAGAACATCGCAACTAACTTCCTTGACTACATCACAACTGATCCACAGCACTCATCATTTGCTCGCGCATATGGTGTTGGTCCTGTAACAAAGACAGCTGCATCTGATCCATTCTTCAAGACTGGCGCATGGGCTATCTACGACAAGATCGGTAAAGATAAGAAGGAGCTAAAGCTCGATGGTTCTGATGTTGCTCAAGTTTGCTACGGTGAGTTCTTCACTCAAGCAGATAAGGACATGCAGGCTATGTATGCAGGTTCACTTTCTACAACAGATGCGCTCAAGCAATGGGCAACATTCTGGGATACAAAGTGCATCAATCCCGTAAAGTAGTAATAAGCACTGAATAAATAGTTCAGGCGTTTATGGACGGTGGCTAGCTCTTCATGAGTTAGCCACCGTTCGCGCTACATCGTTTCTCAATAATTAGCGACAGGAGAAATACCGCAATGGCGGCCTCGGTACATAAGTTGGTACGTAAAGATGGCAAGAAAGCTCAGAATATTCTTGCGCCACTCTGGTTCTTACTACCAGCCTTAGTCATGGTTGCGATATTTATTTACTACCCTGTTCTTGCAACTGCAAATATGTCTTTCAAGAATTATAAGCTCTTTGACCAGAGCAATATTTTTTACAATGGTTTTGAAAACTTTCGAGGCATTTTCAAAGATTTAGCTTTCCGTCGCATTCTTCAAAATACAGTTCTATGGGTCACTG
>CAIZPZ010000136.1:0-1684 GCA_903934975.1 uncultured Actinomycetes bacterium
GCGGCCGAGGTGGCTGGCGTCGTTGCATCCATTACCCAATTGATGAGTGAAGGAACCCCTGCTCAAGAGATTGCAGTTCTAGCGCGCACCAATAGTCAACTCAATGCAATTGAAAAAGCAATGAATGCTTCAAAAATTCCATATCAAGTTCGCAACAGTGATCGCTTCTTTGATCGCCCCGATGTAAAAGAGTTTCTGCGCGTTGTACGCAACGCTTCCGTTATCCCAACAGAGGGCGTGAATTGGCTCGATGAACTTCGTACACTTGCTCAACCATTTCTCACGGGTGTAAGCATTGATGGAATTGCAGCACTACTTCACTTAGGTCGCGAAGTTGATGCAGATAGCGGATTCTCACCAAAGACATTGCGCGGATATTTACGAGAAGTAGAAGATCGTGTTCAACAAAATAATCCACCAACAATGCCGGTAACAACACTTGCAACATTGCACGCGGCTAAAGGTTTGGAATGGGAACGTGTATTTCTCATTGGTGTAAGCGAGGGCTTATTACCCCTTGAAAATGGCGCTATTGGCGCAGATCAAGCCACTATTGATGAAGAGCGCCGCCTTTTCTATGTCGGAATTACGCGCGCTAAACAAGATTTACATTTGAGTTATCGTCAAAGCCCGAGCCGTTTCTTGCGTGAAGCTGGCCTAATTTCTTAGTTACTCCTGCGTATTCGTGTGTAAATAATTGATTTGCACGAACCTCTATCCATGCTTTACCCTTGCTACTCCACTACAAGAGTGGATATGAGTCAAAGGAGTCGGATCGTGCGTAACAACACTTCCGTAACAGCAAAGGCAATGCCTTCTGCTGTAATTCCGTCTACTCATAAGCATTACACATGGCCTACCGCATCGAAGCCAGCGTTTTACGCCGCTTTTTATGCAGTGGATTCAGCCACTTGGAGTTCTTCTCGATAATACGAAAAGAACTAGAAGCCAAGGGCCTCGAATCCACAAAGGATTCGGGCCCTTTTTGTTTACCCCGATAAACCCAAACAAAAAGAAAGAACTAGAGAGAAGAAAGAAGGTGAGAACGATGAGCGTTCTCTTCAGCGAACTACTAATGCCAGGTTGGGCCGAAAGCGGCGAAAAGATTGGTCTTGGAGATGTCACAGGTACATATGACAGCGCCATCGCCTTTACCTTGCCATGCCACAGTGCAGATCCTGAACTCTTCTTCTCCGAAGATGAAATTAAAGTTGCAGAGGCAAAGTCTCTCTGCGGTGGATGCCCAGTGCGCAAGCAATGTCTTGAAGGCGCTCTCTCACGTCAAGAACCAGTTGGCGTATGGGGCGGCGAACTATTCGAAGATGGCAAAGTCATTGCACGCAAGCGCAAAGCTGGCCGCCCTCGCATAGATCAGGTTGCAACTGCTGTAGTACTCGAGAGCGTTTCCTCTATTGAATTAGAGAACGAACGCGAAGAGAGCGCGGCTTAGGTTGCAAACAAGTTCAAGTTTGCAAGTGATGGCCATAATGCAAAGAGAATTGAGATGGGCAGGATAAGGAATACAACGGGAATCATCATTGATATCTCTGCTTTACCTGCCGCACTCAAGACTCTATTGCGCTGAACAGAACGCGCTTCACTTGCATGACGAGTGAGAACTTCAACAAGTGGTGCACCGCGCAAAGTCGCCGTAACCAAGGCATCGACGAAGCGTCGAATCAGA
>CAIZPZ010000137.1:0-1767 GCA_903934975.1 uncultured Actinomycetes bacterium
CTAAGGGATGATTTATCAACAGGGCACTAAAAATTCTGATTTAACGAAGGCGGAACCTCTTAGGTTCCGCCGATGGATTATAAATACACTCGGCATGCACGAGAACAGATGGAGTCACGCAGGGTAACCGAAGAGGAAATTGTTTATGTTTTACAGCGTTTTTCATTGACATACCCCGCACATGATGGGGGAACATCTCTCATTGCATACTTTGAAGATGGAAGTCATCTGAAGATTTGGGTGGTAAATCGATTGCCACTGCAGGAACCGGTCATTATTAAATCTGTAGGAAGGAGAAAGTGGAATGCTCATGATTGATATTTCTATCGACCTAGATATTCAAGCGGCGTATGTACGATTTAATCTCGGAGAATATGGTCGATGGATTGAGGTAGATGAAGTTACAAACGTAGATTTGAGTAGCGATGGCAGGGTTCTTGGAGTTGAGTTTCTCTACTTCGGCAACCTCACAGCGAGTCGAGATTCGCTCAACTTGAAGAAGCCAGTTCTGAGCCCGGTTGTAATTGACGCAGTTTTAGAGGCGCAGGAAATACTGGTCAAAAAGCTATCGTCAGCAAGTCTTTAATCTGTAACTAGATACTGCGAAGGACAGCTGTAACTTTTCCGAGGATCTCGCAATTATCGCCATCGATAGGTGCGAAGTCATCGTTTGCAGGAAGTAGCCAGATGTGGCCGCCCTTGCGTGAGAAAGTTTTTACAGTTGCTTCGCCATCGATCATTGCAGCAACGATTTCGCCATTGTTGGCATCTTTCTGTTGGCGAATAACAACGTAATCGCCATCGCAGATAGCTGCATCAATCATGGATTCACCCTTTACTTTGAGCATAAAGAGATCGCCCTTGCCGACGAGTGATTCAGGAAGTGGGAGAGTCTCTTCAACTTGTTGATCTGCAGTAATTGGAACACCTGCTGCGATTGAACCAACAAGTGGAATGAAACGAGTCTTATCTGTAGAAGCGCTCTCGCCAGTCATGTGGTCGGGAAGAACGACTTCCATGGCGCGACCGCGGTTTTCGTCGCGACGGATGAAGCCCTTCTCCTCGAGGAGATCGAGCTGGTACTTAACCGATGCGGGGGAGTTGAGCCCGGCGGCATCGCCGATCTCGCGCATGGAAGGGGCATAGCCCTGAGAGTCTGAGGAGCTCTTGATAAACTCGAGGATGGTGAGCTGGCGGGCTGAGAGCTCAGCCTTGCCTTCGGGGGAGGTTGCTTTTTTGGCCATACACAGATGATTCCACAGGTTGGGGATAAATTCAAACAAATGTTCGAAATTAACTTGCGGGTGTCGGTGGGGGGCTGTATGGTTTTCCTATCGAACAAGTGTTCGAAAACCTTCCCCAAGGTTTTAGCAGTTGCAGGAGCAGAAGACCATGAGCGCTATAACCCTTACGCAATCTAAAGTCATTGATTTAGAAGGCTTTTACGCAAATAACTCAAGCGACCGTCCGTCTGGCATTGTTCTCAATCGCCGTGGTCGTTTGGCACGCACTCTCGTGGTCCTCTCTCTTGCTATCGTTCTTGGCTCCCTAGTCAGCGGCTCCCTAGTCAGTGCAAACGCTGGGGCGGGTACTGAGGCTGGCCCTTCTAAGGCAGGCTCATTTATTACCGTCACCGTGGCTCCAGGCGAGACGATCTGGTCCCTAGCTACTCGTATGGCACCCGAGACAGGCGATGTCCGTGGCTTGGTCTCTGAGATTCTCGAGGTCAACTCACTTGCCTCAGTGGATGTTGAAGCAGGGCAGAAG